>NZ_LSIX01000170.1:0-15934 GCF_001556475.1 Methylobacterium sp. CCH5-D2
TGAGCCAGGTGGCGCTCAACGACACCATCATGGTGGTGGCCTTCGCCCCCATCGTTGGCCTGCTTCTCGGGCTCTCGGCCATCACCGTGCCTTGGGGGACGCTGGTGTTGTCGGTGGCGCTCTACATCGTCATCCCGGTCGTCGTCGCGCAAGTGATCCGCCGTGGCCTCCTGGCCTCCGGCGGGCGGGCCGCCCTCGACCGGCTGCTCGCCAGGCTCGGGCCCACCTCGCTCGCCGCACTTCTGGCGACCCTGGTGCTGCTGTTCGGCTTCCAGGGCGAGCAGATCCTGGCCCAGCCCGCGGTCATCGGGCTGCTCGCGGTCCCCATCCTCATCCAGGTTTACCTGAACTCGGGGCTGGCCTACCTCCTGAACCGGGTCGCCGGGGAGCAGCACTGCGTGGCCGGGCCCTCGGCACTGATTGGCGCCTCGAACTTCTTCGAGCTCGCGGTGGCGGCCGCGATCAGCCTGTTCGGCTTCAACTCGGGCGCGGCGCTGGCCACCGTGGTCGGCGTCCTCATCGAGGTCCCAGTCATGCTTTCCGTCGTATGGATCGTGAACCGCTCGCAGGGCTGGTACGAGCGTGGCGCGGCCGGCAAGGCAGCGGCGCTGAAGCCTGCCTCCCGTGAGGTCTGAGGTCCACAACCGCCTCGTCGTCATCTCGGCCCTGGGCGTGGTGGAGATCCTCGCCTGGGGCTCGTCCTTCTACTTGCCGGCGGTGCTGGCGGGGCCCATCGCCGCCGACACGGGTTGGCCGCTCGCATGGGTGGTCGGGGGGCTGTCCATCGGCCTGCTGGTGGCGGCAATCGCCTCGCCCCGGGTCGGAATCGCCATCCACCGGCACGGGGGTCGGCCGGTCCTTGTATCGGCGGCCTTGCTGCTAGCGGGTGGCCACTTGGTGATCGGACTGGCACCGAACCTTCCGGTGTTCCTGTCCGGCTGGCTGGTCATTGGGCTCGGGATGGGCTGCGGCCTCTACGACCCGGCCTTCGCCACCCTCGGCCGGCTCTACGGCGACGAGGCGCGCCCGGCCATCACCACCCTGACCCTATGGGGTGGGTTCGCCAGCACCGTCTGCTGGCCGCTCTCGGCCCTTCTCGTCGAGCAGGTCGGCTGGCGCTCGACATGTCTTGCCTATGCCGGGCTGCACCTCTTCGTCACGCTTCCCCTGGTGCTCGGTCTGATCCCTGAGGCGCCTGCCTTGGCTAACGGCGGGGACGTAAAACACCTTGGCGAAGCGCCGCTCACCTCGCGGGAACGGCGCGCCTTCGCGCTGATGGCCGGCGTGTTGGTTTTCGGCGGCACCGTGATGACGTTGATCTCGGTCCACCTGATTACCTTGCTGCAGGCACGCGGCGTGGCCTTTGCCGCCGCCGTATCCTACGGCGCCCTGATCGGGCCGTCCCAGGTCGGAGCCCGCGTTATCGAGATGGCCAATAAGGGGCGGCACCACCCGCTCTGGACGCTAAACGTGGCCATGGCCCTCGTGGCGCTCGGGCTGGCAATCCTGGCAGTGGGCATTCCTGCGGTCGGCATCGCCTTGGTGCTCTACGGTGCCGGCAACGGGATCTACTCGATCGCGAGAGGCACGGTGCCGCTCGCCCTGTTCGGGTCGGAACGCTACCCGGTTCTGGCGGGGCGGCTCGCCCGGCCGAGCCTGATCGCCCAGGCTCTTGCTCCGTCGCTGGGGGCCACGGTCCTCACCTACGGCGGCCCCGATTTGGCCTATGCCCTTCTGGCGGTGCTCGCGCTCGCGAACGTCGGTTTGGCAGGCGCCTTGTGGGGCACACGACCGGAAGCGGTCGGCATCCCCGGCGAGGCCGAGGCGGGCTCGAAGAACAGGTGCTTCGCTTCAGCAGCCAAGCCGAAGGGCCGCCTTCGAAACGGCCCCCCTTCTTCGCTCTAGGTTGCTTCAGTGCAGAATAATGGTGCTCGGCACCGGAATGCCGGGTTGACCAAATGAGGTGGCCGGTTCGGCACCACACTCCTGGCGGCAATGATCCGTCCACGTCGGCCTCTGGCGACCGCAAGTCCTCGCAAATCGCCCGATGTCATTGATCTTTGAATAATTTTTGGCAGACATCTCGCAATTGGGCGAACGGTCTCCGCTGGCTCCCGAGCCTCCGCTTGGGAGCCAGCGGAGACCGGTCGCCCAAATGTCTGCTCTCTGCGATATCTATCTGTACATGCGCGTTTTTTTGATGTTGGGTGTTTATGTGTCCTCAGGATCCTGCAGTAGATAACTGGCCTCCTACGCCCGGGCCCGGAAACCGAAACGAAGAACGGCATCTCGGCAGTTTCGTGTGATGCATGGCTGCCGCCGCCTTGTCGCTAGATTGGTGTTCAAGTCTGCTAACCGCAGCAATCGGAGCACCGCGGCCGAGCGCTTACCGAAACCAGCCAGTGCGCAGCATCCGTGTGATCCCGTGCGCCCTCATGGGCCATCGCCCCGCGGGCGCGACGCACGTCCATGCACACGACGTGGAACACCGCGACTTCGGTCATCCGCCCGCACGGCCGGCCCGCCAGCGCCCGTCTCCTGTCCGCAGCCGATCAGCGACAGGCCGAGGCCACCCAGCGACGCCGCCGCGCACGCGCGATATTGGCTTCGCTGATGATGCCGTCGTCCTCGCCGACGACGCATGCGCAGGTCTCAAGCCAGCGAGGCGTCGATATGGGTATAGCAGCGCATGAGCCACGCCCGTACGGTCGGTCGCGAGCGGAACCCGGCAGACCGGCCGGCCATCTCGGCAGCTTGCCACGATCCGCGGCTCGCGGGGGGGCTGGCGATGGCTCGACCACTCGATCCAAGTCGTGACCGTTCCGCCCGAAACCGCTGGCCCGCCCCGGGCGACGTGACCGGCACGTCGGAGCCCTTCGATCAGCGTGGTCGATCCGGCGGAAGCGGAAACCGCTGCGGCGCCTCCCGCGACCGTCGCTGATGGTCCAGGAGATCCAGGGCCCAATCCGGCCTCGGCGCGACGGACGCCTCATACAATTCACGGTATGCTTCAGGTGTCAGCCAAGTGCCGACGGGATGACGTCCGGTCAGGCGCAGGAAGGCGCTCAGCGATAGGCAAACCGGCGGCGGCAGGCCGACGACGGTCTGGAGAGCGCAGCTGGAACTCTTGCTGCGCTGTCCCACGATACGCGTGTTGAGGAGGCCCATGGCCCCGGCCCGGGCATCCGGGCCGACGAGTTCCTCGTCGAGCGGCGTGGGCGTGCCGGGCGTCTCAAGCGCCGAAAGCAACTCGCTCCAGGACTGCCACCCCCACGCCAGCGCGACGACCTGTCGAGCGGTCGCCTCGGCGATAGGCTGCCGGACATTGGCGAGTTGCGCGCGCAGGGCGTGCACCTTGCGGTTTGCGAAGAAGATCGAGGACGGGCGGAACATCGCGGACCATGGGACTGCGTACGGTGAGCCAATGGATTCAGCTCGCTACGGAGCGGTCAAGGCAACGCCGCGTCGGAAGCTTCGTCGGGTCGCCCCGGCCAGGACGAGGTCCGGCTGGAAAGGCGCCTTGCCCCTTCAACGCCGCCGCCCAGGCGGCGACTTGGTCCGCGACCTGGGCGACGGTTCCGTCGCCGAGCGCGGAAGCGGTCGGGTATGTTGTCGCCTGCTCCTCGGCGGCGGCCGACCCACGTCCACCAGGATCTCTGCAATTCGCTGTGGCCATCCCTCCGCCGTGACGCGAAACTCCCTGTGGATAAATCGCGTCGCCTCGAACCCCGCTTAGATATCCATGTGGACGTGTAACCGTCGGAGGTTAGTGTGGCGCAACGGAGGTACGGCACCATGGGCGACTCGGATTGGGCGGCGGAGCGGGCGGAGGAATACTGGCGGCTCCACGCGGAGCCCGTGCTCAAGCGCGTCGTCATCGACGCCTTCCTGTCCGGAACGGCGGCCGTGCCCCCTGCCTTGGCGAACTGGCTGGCTTCGGCGCCCATCGGGCGCGGTGCCGAGGCTGTCACGCCGCCTCCACCCCCGGAGCCTGCGCAGCAGGTGCCGCCCGGCGCCAAGGAGGTCGCGGCACCGCAAGCCGGTCCTCGGCCCAAGAGGTCCCCCCGCCCGCTCAAGGGGGTGAGCGCCGCTGCGTACGACCTCGTCAAGCGCGCAGGCAAGCCCCTGACATCCCGGGAGCTGCTCGGACAGCTGAGGGACTGGGACGGGGGCGAGCGGACCGAGGCGCGCGACAATTCCCTTCTGGCCGCGATGCGGCGGCTTCGCAAGGCCGGTTGGGTCGACTTCGACGGGACGCATTACAGCCCGTCGGCGAAGAGGCCCCGCAGCAAAGGCAGGTCCGGTCCCGCCGGGCCGGGTCGGGTCTGATCGCCCGCCCATGGCAAGGCCAATCCATCGCCTCGCAGATCGGCTCCCTGCGCAGGAAGGCAGGGCGCTGGCGGAGATCGAGACCCGGCAAGCCCGCGGCCTACCGCCCGTTCGACCATCCAACGCAAACATGGACTCGGAGCGCACATGACCACCTCGTTCGGCGACGCGCGTCGCCTGCACGTCCTGTCTCTCGTCGCCCTGCTCTCGGTCGTGACGCCGCCGCGCAGCCGGGCCGCCGACGGAACCATGAGCGAGCACGAGATCGCTCCCGGCATGGTCATCCGCGGCCTGGTCACCGCGGCGCGCGCGCGGGCCTTTCGCCTGATCGTGCGGGGAACGCTCGTTGCCTCCTTGACCGCGAGGGATGGGGCGCCGCCGACCGGGTACTGCCTCGTTGGAGAGTGGTTGTCCGTGCTGGAGGCACTGGCTGCGCCATGGCGCGCGTTCGCCGGCGAGACCTCGCCGCGGAACTTCGGACCGCCGCGCCGGTCGCATTCCGAGCGCTCACCCTTCGTCGCACGGTTCCCGGCGCGCCAAGCCCGCCTCACGGGCCCGAAGCTCGTTCGGTTCCTCGCCGAGTGCACCGCTTCCCTAGGAGCGAAGGACTCGATGCGCGGCGATGAGATCGCCCTCGTCGTCGGCACGCCGGAGACCCGAGTTCGGATCGCGTGCAGCGGTGCCGAACTTCACGTCCTGGTCCATCGAGAGCGGCGCTTGGTCATGGCCGGCACCCTGTCGCGCCTCGACCTGAGTCGGCCCGGGCGCACGCGCTGCTGCATCGGTCGCCAGTGGCTGCCCGAGTTGTTGGATTGGTTCTGGGCCGTATCCGACGATGTCGATCCTGCAGACCTCGTTCGGTTCTGCCAGGGTGCCGCCTCGGATCGGCCCTAGCCGGCGTCGGCCGATGGCGCCGACGCCCGGATGCAGGGCCGGCCCTCGCCAAGCTTAAGCTCTCGCCTCTCGGGCCGTGACGTGTGCCAGGAAGGAGCGCAGCGTGGGTGTACGGCGGTCCTTGTGCGTTCGAGGCGCATACCGCCAACGAAAAAGCCCCGCCTGAGCGGAGCTTTCGTTTGAGGGGAATACCCGCGGGCAAACCCCGACCTCCGATGGCGAGCATCTTCGGTCAGCTGAAAAGACGGTGTGACCCGCCTCCAGCGAGTGAGAGGGATATCGCATATCCGCCTCGCCGGGTCAATGATCGAGGCCCAGCACGGTTCCGAGGAGCGCTCGGATGCCGGCGAGCTCGGCGGGCGAGATGGACGGCAGCGCCGGGCGGCGGTTCACGTTGACCTGCCACAGCCGGACCAGGGAAACGGTATAGATGTGGTCGCAGACGGCCCAAACCGGGTCGGTCTGGTGGAAGAAGGGATACGTGCCCGGCTCGAACCGGAAATGATGGGTGTTGTTCTCCCGGGGCGGGCTCTTGCTCACCGGCACCACCGTGCAGCGCCCGGCGGCGCCGGCCGAGCGCGAGGACACGACGATCGCCCGCCGTTCCTTCTGCATCTCCGGCTTCACGAGGTAGGTGAAATCGCACATCACGACCCGGCCGGGGCTCGGAGCGTGCGGAACCGGCCGCCTGACCTCGGCCGTGCGGCGCGTGACGACCGAACCTTCCAGCGTCGTCAGGAACGCGTCCGCCTTCGCGGCGGCGATGCCGCCGCGAACCAGCGCCGTCTTCAGCTTGGTCCGCTCGTACTGCGCGGTGGCCTTCTCCGACAGGAAGCAGTGGCGCAACGCGCTGGCCACCGCCTCCGCGGCCTCTTCGGCGAAGCCTCCCTCGCACAGCCGGTCGAGGCAAGCCTCGCCGTCGAAGCGGGTATCGGGATGCCGGGAAATCTCCATCAATCCGCCGACGGCGAGCGCCTCGCCCTGGGCGAAGCCGAGATCCGTCATGGCCTTGAACATGCGAAAGGCGTGGGGCACCCCGAGACAAATGCTCCTGCCGATGGGAAGGCGATGGCGTAGCCCGGGCGACGTCGCGTCGGGCAGGCCGAGGGCGAGCCGATCCGTTCGAAGTCGGCAAACACCTCGGCCGACGCCGTATCCGCACGCCGGACCATTGTCATCCCACGCCGAAGGGGCCGAGCGCCGCCGGCGCCCGGGCGCCGCGATCATGCCGGGGCCTACCCGCCGTGGATGCATTCGTTTGAGCGACCAGGCCCGGGGGGGGCGGCACCCGCGCTCGTCATCGAGGCGCCGGGTCCCGCCGCCCGGGCGCGCCGCCTCGGCCTGGTCCCGGGGCACGTTCCATCCGGCGCCGAGAACGACGGTTCCCGACCTTGCCGCACCGCCCGGCGCGGCTATTCGTTTTCATTCAAGAGCGCCACCGCGGCCTCCAGGAGCGCTCGGAACGCGACCGACTGCCGTGCAGCCGCCTCCACGCGCAGCGTCAGGTTCGAGAAAGCCGCGGGATCCTCCGACGGGTGCGCACCGATGAACCGAACCGCGGCGAGATGCAGCGCGGGTCTAGGCTTATGTTGCCCTGCCAATAGCTTCGATATGGTCGCCTGGCTCGCGCCGAGGATCTTGGCAAGGGCAGCCTGCGTAAGCCCGCGCTCTCGACGCACGCGACCGAGGGCAATCGCCAGCGCATGCGCATCCCCGCCGTCAGCCGCCCGCTTGCTTCCGCTCATGAAGTCAATAAAATCGAATGATAACGAATAATCAAGGCGCGCAGGATGCAGGCTCAGACGTCCGGGAGGACGCGGTCGGTCGCGACGATTCCCGCGGACCCGGAGGCCGAATTGATGCCGGGGGTGCGGTGGGGGCGCCCGGAATGGGTGCCGAGTGCCGCGTTCTGGGCTTTCATGGTCGGTCGGGCCAGCGAGCCGGTCGACGGGTTCGTGGGGCGGGAGGTCAGCCTGGCCCACGAGATCGGCTTCTGTCTGCTCGGGGGCTACGGCATCACGGCCGAGGTCAACCACGCGGTCCATCGCGCGCTCGCCGCGGATGGGATCTTCGAGCCGGGCCGTCGTCCCGGGGCCGATGAGATCGAGGCCCTCCTGCGCAGGCCGGTCCGCATCGGCGAAAGGTCGGTGCGCTACCGCTTCCCGAAGCAGAGGGCGGGCAGGCTCGCCGACGCGCTGACGCTCATCGAGACCGATCCTCCGCCGTCGAGCGACGCCCTGGCCTTCCGACGCCACCTGATGCGCCTGCCCGGCGTCGGTCCGAAGACCGCCTCGTGGGTCACCCGGAACTGGCTGGGCTCGGACGAGGTCGCCATCCTCGACATTCACATCATCCGTGCAGGCCTCCTGATCGGCCTGTTCGAGCGGCCGATCCGCCTCCCGCGGGACTACGAGGCGCTCGAACGGCGCTTCCTGCAGTTCTGCGTGGCCCTGGACGCGAAGCCGTCGCTGGTCGATGCCGTCATGTGGCGGGCGATGCGCAACATCGGCCGGGGACCGGTTTGACCGGCGACGGCGGAGGCCGATAAGAAATCAGGTCTCCTTCACCAGTGGCCGGGCAAGCGGGATGTCGGGGGGCAGCAAGAAAAGTTCGGGCCGTCGCCTGGTCGCGCCGGCCGGTGCAGGGCCGGGCGCGCCGAGCTCGACCGCCGGATCGGAGGGCGGGAATGCGCCGACGGGCTCGCCCTGCGACCTCAGTTACGACGTCGAACTGACCGGGGTCCGGGCCGACGTCGTCGCCGTCGTGCGCATCGGCGACGTCCTGGACGTCGCGCTGCACAGGGCGGGTGCGTTCGAGACCGCCGTGTGCCGTACCCGCCCCGCCGGGCAGGTGGTCGGCACGCTGGCGAACGTCGAAGGCCTCGACGAACTTCTCGGTTGCCTGCGCACCCACCACCGCTACGCGGCGACCGTGACGCAGGTCGGCCGCCTCCTCTGTCGCGTCGCCATCGCACCGGTGCTGGGTTGATCGTCGCCGGAGGGTCCTACCTGGAGATCTGCGAGATCCCGCGCTGGCGCCGGCTGTTCGGTTCGGGCGGCCGTGCCGCCGCGGCGGTCGGGCAGCTCTCGCCGGGCAGCAGCCTTCACACCTATGCCTTCGCAGGCTGGGCCCGCGACGTCGAGAGCTCGATGCACGCCTGCGGGGTGACGGCGACGGTAATGCCCATCGCCGAGGAGATCAGCTTCGGCTACTTCCATGCCCTGTCGCCGGCCACGCTGCGGCCCGGCGTGCCGACGCGACACCCGGCCCTCTCGGTCGACGGGCGGGTCGTGCTGCGTTTCGGCTTCGTGGAGGGCGACGCGGTCGTGTCCGCGGAGCGGGCGGTCCACGACCCGCAGGGCGACGACGTTGTCCCGTTCCGCGCCAACGGGTCCCGGGCCGAGGCCCTGGCCGTAGTCCTGAACGAGGGGGAGGCGGAGGGGGCGACGGGCGAGGAGGGGCCGGCCGCAGGCGAGGCCGTTCTCGCCCTGCACGCGGCCGACGTGGTCGTGGTCAAGCGTGGCTGCTCGGGCGCGACCGTCCACCGGCCTGGTCGCGACCCCGTCGCGGTGCCCGCTTATCGATCCGCCCGCGTGTTCAAGATCGGCTCGGGCGACGTCTTCAGCGCCGCCTTCGCGCATCACTGGGGCGAGCGCGGCCTCGACGCCGCGGCGGCGGCCGACCTGGCGTCGCGCGCGGTCCACCATTTCGTCGACACGCGCTCGCTGCCGCTGCCCGCGGCCGCCGACCTCGCCGACCAGGCGCTCGCACCCGTGGGCGGGGAGCCCGGCCGCGTCTACCTCGCGGCCCCGTTCTTCCACATCGCCCAACGCTGGCTCGTCGAGGAGGCACGGGACCGGCTGCACGCCCTCGGCGCGTCTGTCTTCTCGCCGTTGCACGACGTGGGCACGGGGGGCGGCGCCGTCGCCCTCGCCACCGCCGACCTCGCGGGGCTCGACGGCTGCCAAGCCGTGCTCGCCCTGCTCGACGGGGCGGACCCGGGCTCGATCTTCGAGGTTGGACATGCGCGGGCGCGCGGCATCCCAGTGGTCGTGCTGGCCGAACGCCTCGACGAGCATCACCTGACCATGCTGGCCGGCACCGGCTGCGAGGTCGTCGACGATTTCGCCTCCGCCCTCTATCGGGTCGTGTGGGCCTCGCTGCGATGAGGGTTCTGCTGTTTTCCGGCGGCCTCGATTCGACCGCCCTCGCTTGGTGGCAGAGGCCGGACGCCTGCCTGTTCGTCGATTACGGCCAGCGGCCGGCGGCGGGCGAAAGGGCGGCTGCGACGTCCATCGCGGCCGAGTTCGGGCTGCGGCTCGAAACGCTTCAGGTCGACCTGTCCGGGCTTGGCCTCGGGCCCCTGGCCGGCGGGGAGCCCGCCGCGCTCGCGCGTGCCCCCGAATGGTGGCCCTACCGCAACCAGATCCTGGTCACCCTCGCAGGCATGCGCTTCGTCGCGGAAGGCCTGTCGGAGATCCTCATCGGAACGGTGGCGACCGATGTCCACGCCGACGGACGCGCCCCATTCCTGCGGACGCTCGACCGACTGATGCGGCTCCAGGAGGGTGGGGTGCGCGTCGTGGCGCCCGCACGGCACCTGAGCGGGCCGGCCCTTCTCGCGGCGTCCGGCCTTCCCGCCTCGGCGCTCGGTGCGACATTCTCCTGTCACGTCATGGAATATGCCTGCGGGCAGTGCCGCGGATGCGAGAAGCATCGCGAGACCTTGCGGTCGTTCGGCCTGCGGTCCGACGTGAAGGCATCCCGCGCGGCCCCGGACCGACCGGACGCGGCGCGGGCGGAGGGTTGACGAATGGGCGGAGGGCTCCCACCCAAACGCCGCCGCATGCCGTACGGCATGGGACAGGTCCGGACAGGGTCCGACGAGTGCGACCTGACCTTCACGGTCGACCTGATCGGTGTCCGCCGCGACGCCACGCGCGGCCTGCAGGCCGGAGACGTGTTGGAGGTGGACCTCGTGGCCGGCGCGGGCGCCAGCACCGCAGTCTGCCGCACCGCCGACGGGGCGACCGTCGGCGCCCTCGCCGCGTTCCGCGGCCTCGTGAGCCTGCTCGGCTGCCTCGACCAGGGGGTGCGGTTCGAGGCCCTCATCGAGGATGTCGGCGCGACGCGCTGCACCGTTACGGTCACGAGGGCCGAGGCGTGAACGTCGTCGGCGGCACATATTTCGAGAGCTGCGCGTTCCCCGCCTGGGCCGGCCTGTTCGGTTCGGGCGCGCGCGCCGCCATGGCGGTGAGCGCGCTGTCCCCGGGCACCCGCCTGAGCACGTATGCTTACGCCGAGTCGGCCGGCGACCTCCGGGCGACCATGGCCGCCTTCGAGGTCGAGACGGACATCGTCGCCATCGGGGAGCGGCTCGAATTCGAGTATTGGCATCCCCTTCGCAAGAGCTGGGTTCCCGAGGCCGGCCGGCGCTACGCCGACCTGGCCGTCACCGGCGACGTCGTGCTCGGGTTCGGCATGCTGGAGGGCACGGCCCGGCTCACGGCCGGCCGGGCGGTCTACGACCCGCGCTCCGCCGACCCCGCGTCCTCCTTCGTGCGTTCCGGCTCGCGGGCGACGGAGCAACTCGCCTACGTGGTGCAGGATGCCGACTTGGTCCGGCTCGGGCCGCTCCCGGACCCGCGCGACGCCGCGACCGGCGTCATGGCCCGCGAGGGCGCCACGCTCGTCGTGTCGCGCCACGCATTCGGCGGTGCCACGGTGTACCGGGGCGACGCCCCCGGCATCCCGGTGCCGGCGTACGCCGCCCGCCGCTGGTTCAGGATCGGGGCCGGCGACGTCTTCTGCGCGGCCTTCGCGCATTATTGGGGCGAGCGTGGCTTCGACGCCGTGGGGGCGGCCGACCTCGCGTCCCGCTGCGTGGCGTGGTTCAACGACGGGGCTCGGTTGCCGCTGCCTCCGCCGGACGAGCTCGAAGGGATGGAGGCGGTGCCCGGGCGCCCCGCGTCGGGTTGCCGGGTCTACCTGTCCGGACCGCGCCGGACCATGGCCCAAAGATGGCTCTTCGACGAGGCGGCCGCTTACCTCGACGCGCTCGGGTTCAGGACGGAGACGGCGTTTGCGGACGACGGCCCCCGCTCACCCACGCGAGCGAATTGGCCGCCCCGGCCTCGCGTGCCCCATTCAGCCCTCCTAGCCCTGGGCGACGTCGCCGACCTCGGGACGAACCTTCACGTCGGCTACGCGCAAGCCAACGGCATGCCGGTGGTGCTGCTCGCCGAGACGGCCTCCGGCGGGGATTTGACGATGTTCTCGGGAAGCGGCTGCGAGGTGACGCACGATCTCGCCACGGCGCTCTACCGGACGTGTGTGGCATGCCTGCGGTGATCGGCGGCCGGGAGGGCACCCGTTGAGGCCGCCACGGTTTCCACCCGCTCCGGCGCGCCTGCGGGCGCCTGATCGCACGCCGTCCCCGTCCGGACCATCGGGGTCCGGCGATGGAGAGGGCGGGCCGGCGCAGGAGCGCTGGCAGGCGTTCCACGCCTTCCTGGCGGCACGCATGAACTCACGATGGGTGTTCCGCGGCTGCGCGTCGAAGGCCTTCGAGTGCAAGCCCAGCGCCGGCCGGGGCGCCGAGTTCGACCCGCGCCACGAACGGCAACTGTTCCAGGATTTCAAGCGCGAGGCCAGGCTGCACGTCGCGATGCCCGGGGCGACGGATTGGGACTGGCTGGCGCTGGGTCAGCATTACGGTCTCCCGACCCGCTTGCTCGACTGGACGACCAATCCGCTCATCGCCTGCTTCTTCGCCGTTGCCAGCCAGCCCGCGAACGAGGACGCCATCGTGTACGCGCATCCGCTCGGCGGCAGTTCCATGATCGACCCCGAGCGGGGTCCCGGCCCCTTCGAGATCGCCGAGGTCGGCTTCCTGCTGCCCTCCGCCCTGGCGCCCCGCATCGCGAGCCAGAAGGGCCTGTTCTCGGCCCACCCCGATCCGGCCTCGGCGTGGACGCCGCCCGGCATGGCGGAGAACAGCTTCGAGATCCCGCGGGACACCCGCGCGGTCTTCCAGCGCAACCTGTTCCAGCTCGGCGTGGATGCGGCCCACATCTGGGCCAGCCTCGAAGGCGTCTGCCTCTCGCTGACGTGGCAGTACCGCCTCCGAATCGGGCTCGGCGCGGCCTTGTAGCCCCCGCCGCTCGGAATCCCTGGATCATCCGGTCCGGACGACGGCGGTCCCGCCAAGCCGGTGCAGGCTTCGATATTCACCGGCCGGCGCGCCCTCTACCAACGCGCACGGCGTGGGTCAGGCACAGCAAGGGTTGCCCCGTAGCTGCGCGGGGGTGGTGTGGATATCCTGTCGAAAACCGGACCACGCCTGGGATTTAGCGAAACGGAAGCGTGGGAGGAATTGGGATTTATCCGGGAGCTGCCACTCCCCAAGTCCTTGATGCCACACACCAATTTTCAAGCGAAAGTCGGTGGTGGAGCTGAGGGGATTCGAACCCCTGACCTCCGCAGTGCGATTGCGGCGCTCTCCCATCTGAGCTACAGCCCCGTCCGGGACGCCGGCCTTGTAGGCTTGGGCGGCTCAGCCTGTCAATTCCCGATTTTGAACCTTTCGACGCGCCGCCTGTGCGGGCCACCGGCGGCGCCCAGATCCGAGGATACGACGCCGCGCATGTATGCCCTGCTCTGGCTCATCAACACGGTCATCAACCTCTTCATCTACGTCCTCATCGCGAGTGCCGTGCTGAGCTGGCTCGTGGCCTTCAACGTGGTGAACGTGCGCAACCCCATCGTCGCCCAGATCGGCGAGGTGCTCTATCGCCTCACCGAGCCGGTGCTGCGCCCGATCCGCAACCTGCTGCCGAACCTCGGCGGCGTGGACATCTCGCCCGTCATCCTGATCCTGCTGCTGCTCTTCGTGCAGCGCCTGATCACCGTCGATCTCGTGCGCTTCCTGGTCTGAGCCGGCGGCGCCCGCCGTCCAACGAACAACAATGGCCAAGGAAACGCCCATGAAGACCAATCCCGGCCGCTTCTTCGAGGATTACCGCCTCGGCGAGACCATCCGGCACGCCACGCCGCGGACCGTGACCGCGGGCGACGTGGCGCTCTACACCGCCCTTTACGGGCCGCGCTTCGCCGTGCAGTCCTCGGACGCCTTCGCGCAAGGCCTCGGCTATCCGCGGAGCCCGCTCGACGACCTGCTCACCTTCCACGTGGTCTTCGGCAAGACCGTGCCGGACATCTCGCTGAACGCGGTGGCCAACCTCGGCTACGCCGAGGGCGGTTTCCGCCGGCCGGTCTATCCGGGCGAGACGCTCTCCACCGTCTCCGAGGTGATCGGCCTCAAGGAGAGCTCGAACCGCCAGACGGGCGTGGTCTACGTGCGCTCGGTCGGTTCGGATGCCGCCGGCGAGACGGTGCTGAGCTATTGCCGCTGGGTGCTCGTGCGCAAGCGCGACCCGGAGGCGCGGATCGCCGAGGAGCACGTGCCGAGCCTCGCCAAGGTGGTCGATCCGCAGGATCTCGCGGGCGCCCTGCCCCGCCTGGACGTGGCCGCCTACGACCTCGACCTCGCGGGCAGCCCGCACCGCTTCGGCGACTATGCCCGGGGCGAGCGCATCGACCATGTCGACGGCATGACCGTCGAGGAGGCCGAGCACCAGATCGCCACGCGCCTGTTCCAGAACACCGCCAAGGTGCATTTCGACAACCACGCGGCGAAGGACACCCGCTTCGGGAAGCGGCTGATCTACGGCGGCCACGTCATCTCGCTCGCCCGCGCGCTCAGCTTCAACGGGCTCGCCAACGCCTTCGCGCTCGCCGGCATCAACGCGGGCCGGCACGTGGCGCCGCTGTTCTCGGGCGACACCGTCTACGCCTGGAGCGAGGTCCTCGACACCGCCGACGTCGGCCGCGATGACGTCGGCCTGCTGCGCCTGCGCACGGTGGCGACGAAGAACCAGCCCTGCGGCGCCTACCCGGACCGCCAGGGCGAGGGCCAAGGGGACGCCTATGACCCGGCCGTCATCCTCGACCTCGATTACTGGGCCTTCATGCCGAAGTAGCGATCCGAGGGATCCCCAAGGGCCTCAGGCCCTTGGGAGGCGGGGCAGAGCCCCGGATGGCCTGGCGCCTCAGTCGCGCACCACCACCTTCGTGCCGACGCGGACCCGGTCGTAGAGATCGACCACGTCCTTGTTGGTCATGCGGATGCAGCCCGAGGAGACGGCCGCCCCCATGGTCTCGGGCTCGTTCGAGCCGTGGATGCGGTAGAGCGAGGAGCCGAGATAGAGCGCGCGCGCGCCAAGCGGGTTGTCCTGGCCGCCGGCCATGTAGCGCGGCAGGTCCGGCCGGCGGGCCAGCATCTGGGCCGGCGGGCGCCAGGCCGGCCACTCCTTCTTCATCGTGACGGTCTTCACGCCCGACCACGAGAAGCCCTGGCGGCCGACGCCGACGCCGTAGCGGACCGCCGCGCCGTTGCCGAGCACGTAGTAGAGCCGGCGCTGGCGGGTCGAGACCACGATCGTGCCCGGCTTCTCCTTGCCCGCATACGCCACGGTCTCGCGCGGGATCGCCTGCGTCCTGAAGATGTTCATGAAGTCGGCCAGCGGGCCGCTGTCGAACGGGCCGGCCGAGGCCGGCCCCGGGGCCAGCGCGAGCCCGGCCCCGAGGGCCAGCACGGCGATGCGCATCTTCATGCAGGGTCTCCTGTGTACAAGCTGTGCAAAAGGGTGCGCGGAGAAGCCCAGCTGTTTGCGGCAGCTTCTGGCCCGTCGGTCCGGACCGGGGGCGGGCGTCGATGCCTGTGTGTTCCGCGCAACACCTGCCCGACGCGACCGCCCGGGACCGGGCCGCCGCGCGCGGACGGCGGGAAGCGCCTGAGCCGGCGGGGAAATCGCGGCCGCGGTCCGCGCGCGGCCCGGTTCCGTCGTCCCCCTCACTGGAATCATGCCAGGATGTCGCAGGCGATTGCGCCGGACCGCCCCGATCCCTTAGTTTCCGCCCGTGCCCCACGGATGCGAGACAGAGACCCGGCGTCGCCGACGCGCCCCCAGATCCGCGCTCTCCGCCGCGCTGCTCTCCCTGCTCGCCGTGATGTCGCTCCTCCTCCTCGCCGGCCTGCCGGCCACGGCGGATGCGGAGATCCGGCCCGCTCGGCCCTGCGCCGCCACCAAGGTGCGCGATCCCGCCTGCCCCGCTCAGCGCTTCGCCGTCCAGGTCTCGGTCGATGCCGACGACCCGGCGGGCGAGTCCCGCACGCTCGCGCCCCGGTCCTCGACGCGCGCGGCGCCCCACCGGTCGCCCGTCTTCGCGCCGCGCACCGACCCGGTCCCGCCCTCGGCCGCCGCGCGCCTGCCCGAGCGCCCGCCCAGGCGGGCCTGACCGCCGGGGAGTCGCGCGGTAGCCGTCCGGGACCTCGAGACGAGACGACGTCTCGAGGCCTCGACCCCGCGAAACGGTCTCGAAAGGACCGGGATCCTAACCTGCACGGCGATGCGCCGTGCGAATGCCAAGATCCGGGCCCATAATCCCTGCTCCGATCCATGGTGCGCTGCTTGCCAGAGAGCAGCGCCGCGCGCACGCGCCGCAGCCCATGCGCCGCCGGCCCCTTTGCCCGGCCGGAGCGCATCCAGGGCCGGGCGCCGCGCCCGAAGTTCCGGACGGCCGACCCTGAGCGGCCCTCCTCCCCAGACGTCCGTCGCAGGAGCGAAGGTATCGTGACCGCCAACCCCCT
>NZ_LSIX01000171.1:0-16104 GCF_001556475.1 Methylobacterium sp. CCH5-D2
CCGCGCCGGCAACCGCCATCGCCTTCAACACGCGCCCGCAGGACAGCGCGGCGGCTGTCGAGCGCGTGTGCCGCGAAGCCCCGCGAAGCTGATCGCGGGAGGCGCCATGCCGAGCGCACCGGCTCCTCCTGACAGCACCGAGCCGTCCGGCTTGTCTGCCGGCGGCCGGGAGCTCTGCCATGGGCTCATGGGCCCAGAGCGTGGCATTGAGGCCGCGGTCCGCGAGATCCGCGCCCAGGCGCTCCGAGAGGCGGCCGTGATCATCCGCGCCCGCGCGCGGCCGGTGCTGGAGATCCACCAGAGCCGGGGCTTGCGCCGCACCGAGCGGCCCGAGAGAAGCCCCAGCCGATGACGGATCCGCGCTCCTGCCGCCTGCACCGCTGACTCTACGAGCGGGACCCGCGGCTCATCGACGACACGGATCCGCCCGCCATCGCCGCGTCGATCGCCCGCTCGACCTTCGCACGGGCGCTGTAATGCGTCATGTGGCCGATGCCGGGCAGCAGCTTGAGAGTGCTGCCGGGGATCGTCGTGTGCAGCCGCACCGAGTGCGCGGTCGCGTCCACGACGGCGTCCGCGTCGCCGGTCAGGATCGTGACAGGCAGGGTCAGGCCGGCGTAGCGGGCCTGGAGCCGGGCGACGGTGGCGTTCATCGAGGCCGCGTCCTCCGAGACCGCGCGCAGCTGCGTCGCCGCCGACGCGATCTCGACGGGGAAGCGCGCCGTGAAGCGGGCCGGCACCGGCTGGGGCCGGAACACCTGGCGGTAGGCCTGCTCCGCGAGCGCCCGGTTGACCGCGGCGGGCACCAGCGCGCGCGCCGTATCGCCGAGCCCCGGCACGGCGAGCGGCGCGGCCAGGACGGCGTCCGCGCGGTGCTGCGGGAAGAAGTAGCCCGACAGCAGGACGAGGCCGCGCAGCTCGCGCCGCACCTCCGCGGCGAGCGCGAGAGAGACGATCGTGCCCCACGAATGCCCGACGACGAGCGGGCGCTCGGCCTTGAGCGCGTCGAGGATCCGGTCGAGGAGTGCCGCCTGGGCGGCGGCTGTCCAGACCCGGTGGCGCGGCCGGGCCGTGTAGCCGAAGCCGGGCCGGTCGAGGGCGATGACGCGGTAGCGCGTGGCCAGCCGCTCGATCAGCCCGCAGATCGCGAAGTCCTCGGCCATGGTCCCGTTGCCGTGCACCAGCACGACGGGCCGCCCGCGGCCGCGCACGATGACGTGGACGGGCAGGCCGTCGATCGTCACGAACCGGCCCGACGGGCGCCGGACCACCTCCGGCCCGCGCGGGCCCTGCGCGGCCCGCATCGCGGTCTCGGCCTGCCGCACCGTCCGCTTTACGGAGCGGGCCGCCTGCCTGCGCGCATCGTGGATCGCCTGCTCGGCCGACCGGGTCACCGCTTCGGTGGCGGCCTTCGTCGCGGCCTTCGTCGCGGCCTTGGTCGCCGCTTCGACGGACCGGGCGATCTGCCGCGTCGTGCGGGTGAGGCTGCGGCGCACGAGACGCTGGGTGCGGCGGGACGGGGTGAAGGGAAACACGGCGACCTCGCGGGATGCCCGAGCGATGCGATCGTCGGGATTGCTAATCCCGGGCCACGCCCGGAACCTCCGATCCTCGCGACGGGCGCGGTGTTGGGGGCGGCGGCGTCTGGGAGTGCTGCGGCTGCAGGGGCGGTCCGGGTTGGCGGGCGCCGCACGGGCAGTGTGTCGGCCACCGCAACATCACCGAGCCGTGCGGCTCGAAGGAGGCAAAGGCGGCCGGATAGTGCCCCGGGATCCGGAGCGGCGCAGCGCGGCCGCGCCTCTAGAAGTCGAGCTGGGCCGAGAGGATGAACGTTCGCGGCGCGCCGAGCGCGAGATAGCCGCGGGCCGCCGAGGCCCAGTACGAATCGTCGAGCAGGTTCTGGACGGTGGCCCGCACCACGACGGGCTTGCCGTTCACGCCCTCGAAGGCGTAGCGCAGGCCGGCATCGAAGCGCGTCCAGTCGGGGACCGACTGCGTGTTGGCCTGGTCGTAGAACATCCGGCTCGTGTAGATCGCCCGGCCGGTCAGGGTCAGGCCGGGGGCGAGCCACGGCGGCAGATCGACCTCGCCGTAGAGGCTGAACGCCGTGTCGGGAACGCCGGGCGCCGTGTTGCCGTCGAACTGGCGGTTGGGCGTGCTGACCAGCTTCGCGTCGATGACGGTCACGCCGCCGACGAGCCGCACGCCCGGGACGGGCTCGCCGAACACGTTGAGTTCGAGGCCGCGGTTGCGCTGGAGCCCGCTGAGCGTGAAGCGGTTCGTGGCGGTGTCGGTGAAGGCGTTCGGCTGCTCGATCTCGAAGAGCGAGGCGGTGAGCGCCACGGTGCCGAAATCGTACTTGGCGCCGACCTCCTTCTGCCGGCTGACGACGGGGGCGAAGACCTCGCTGGCGTTGACCACCGTCGCGGGCGCGCTCGGGCCCGCATCGAGCGACTCGATGTAGTTGCCGTAGAAGGCGAGGTTCTCGGTGGGGCGGACCACCAGGGCGTAGGCGGGGCTGAACCGGCTCTCCGCGTAGCGCGTGGCGCGTTGGCCCTGCGTCGGGCCCGGGCGCGTGGCGTAGCTCTGCAGGTCGATCTCCTGGAAGCGCCCGCCGAGCGTCAGCAGGAAGCGGTCGTCGCCGAGCGACAGGGTGTCGGCGATGGCGACGCTGCGGGCGTAGAGTTCCGTGAAGAGCGGCTGCCGGTTGGAGCGCGGGACGTTGAGCGTCGGGACGGAGCCGAACGGCAGGTAGACGGGGTCGTAGATATTGGTCGTGTAGGTCGGCAGGGCGAAGGGCACGAAGCCGCGCGAGTGGTTCTTGTTCACGGCCTCGGCCGCGGCGAGGTTGAACTGGTGGCCGACGAGGCCGGTGTGGAAGCGTGAGCGCAATCCGACCTCGCCGCTGAAGCCCTCCAGCTCGAGCGGCTGGATGGCGAGCGCGTTCGACGCCTGCCCCGTCACGCCCGTGACCCGGTAGTTCGAGGTCAGGAAGTCCTCGTTGTAGCGGCTGAGGCCGCCGGCCGCGTAGAGCGTCGTCTCCGGCAGCAGGTCGTACTCGACCCGGCCCGCGGCCATGTTGTAGCGGCTGTCGTTGTACTCGAACGGGTTCGCGGTGTTGCGCCGCGCGTTCGGCGCGCGCGGAACCGGGATGGTGGGCGCCACCGCGTTGAACAGCGAGGTCGGCGCCGTCACGTTCTGCGTGGAATGGTTCAGGTCGATCGAGGCGCGGAAGCGGTCGCCGCGATAGTCGAGGCCGAGCGCCGCGACGCCGACCTCGATCGCGTTGTTGTCGAGCGGCGTGGCGCCGTTGCGGTAGGCGCCGTTGAAGCGCACGCCCCACTCGTTGAAGGCGCCGAAGCGGCGGCCGATGTCGGCGTGCGTCCAGATCTGTGCGTCGCCGATATAGGTCGTCGTGAGCCGGGTGAGCGGCTCGTCGAAGGCCCGCTTCGGGATCAGGTTGATTGTGCCGCCGACGCGGCCCGTGCCGCCGCTGAGCAGCGCCGTGGGTCCGAGCAGGATCTCGACCCGCTCCAGCCCTTCCGTGAAGGTGCGGCGCGGGTTGGCGATGTAGAACAGGCCGTCGAAGGCGGTGTCGAGGTTCGTGACCGAGAACCCGCGGATGAAGTACGAGTCGCGCTCGCTGAAGGGCGGGGCGTCGTTGCGGACGGAGGGGTTGTTCAGCACCACGTCGGAGAGCGAGCGCGCCTGCTGGTCGTTGATCAGCTTCTCCGTGTAGCCCGTCACGTTGAAGGGCGTGCGCAGGACGGAGCGGTTGCCCAGGAAGCCGACGCGCGTCCCCGATCCGACCTGACCGCCCGCGTAGGGCACCGGCGGCTGCCCCACCGTGCCGCTGGCCGGCGGCAGGCCCGCGGGCGTTCCCTCGCCCTGCCGCTGCCCCTCGACGCTCAACTCGTCGAGGGTGATCGCCTGGGACGCGCCGAGCTGGACGTAGCGCGGGTTCACGAGCGTGATCGTGGACGGGCCGACCGCGCGGTAGGTCAGGCCCGTGCCGTCGAGGATCCTGCCGAGGGCCTCGAGGGGCCGGAACGCCCCCGCGACGCCCGGTGTCGTCAGCCGTTCCGTCAGCTCGGTCGCGTAGACCAGCTTGACGCTGGCCTGCTCGGTGAAGGCCACGAGCGCCGGTTCGAGCGAGCCCTGCGGGATCGAGAGGACGACCGGCGCCGCGCCCTGCGCCACCCCGGGCTCCGGCGCGATCGCGATGATGCCCGGCCCGCGCGCCGGGCCCGCCGGGGCACGGCCCGCCTCGCGGCCCTGGGCGGCCGGGCCGACCGCCAGCATCGACACACCGGCCAGGAGGCTCCCGGCCCGCCGCACGCCGCCAAACCCACGTCCCCGCAACACCATGCAGCGCCCCATCCGTCCGCTCGAGGGGGCGGCGCGCTTCGCGCTCTCTCGTCCCCACCCCTTGAGATCGGCGAGGCGGCGTTCTCCTGACGTCGGCGGGCGAGGTTTTTTCCGGGAATCCTCAGAGCGGCGATCCGACCAGGACGAGGAAGGGGGTCAGGCGGGTGACGCGCACGCCCATCGTCGCCGCGATCACCTCCAGCGCCTCGTCCGTGTCGCGCGGGTCGAACACGCCCGTGACCCGGCGCTCGCCCGCCTTCCCGTCGAGCAGGACGATGCCGCCGCGGCGGTAGCGCCCCAGCTCCGCCAGGACCCCGGACAGCCGCTCGCCCGAGACGAGCAGGCGGCCCTGCCGCCAGGCCGTCGCCCGGCCCACATCCGCCGCGACGACGGCGGGGGCCGCTCCATCCTGGAGGCGGACCGCCTCGCCGGCCGCGACCTGGACGCGCCGGCCGGACGCGGTCACCTCGACGCGCCCCTCGGCGACGTCCACGGGCCTGTCGGCGCCGTCCACACGGACGGAGAAGCGCGTGCCCAGAGCCCGGACGCTCAGGCCGTTGCCGCGCACCACGAAGGGCCGCCGGGGGTCGGGGGCGACGTCGAAGAAGGCCTCGCCGCGCAGAAGCTCGACCTCGCGCCCGGCCGCGGTGAGGCGTAGGGCGAGGGCCGTGTCGGTGTTGAGGTCGATGTGGCTGCCGTCGGCCAGGGTCTCGTGCGCGATCTCGCCGACCCCGGTCCAGACGTCGGCCCGCATCCGATCGACGAGACCGAGCTCGTAGGCGAGCGCGCCGCCGAGCAGGGCCGCGGCGGCGATGCCGGCAAGGCCCCGCGACGGCCGGCGGCGCCGCCGCGGATCGGGCACTTGGCCGAGCCGGCGCCAGAGCGCGTCCATCTCGGCATAGGCCTTCGCGTGGGCCGGATCGGCCCGGTGCCACGCCTCGAACGTCCTGCGGTCCGTCTCCGTCGCATCGGGCGAGGAGAGGCGCGCGACCCAACCCGCGGCGATCTCGCGGACCGGATCCTCGCCGTCTTCCTCGGTTGCGCCGGACGCCTCGCTCCCGGTCACGAACGGCTCCCCGCCAACCTCGACAGGGCTCGCGCAGCCAGCCTGTGCGTCCCCATAGGCCCGGCAGCGCCGGGACGCCGATCTCCTGACCGCCCTTCCCTCACGGATGGTCGCCGAACCGGCGTCGGCACTGCAGCATGGCCCTGATCAGATGCTTCTCGACCATGTTCCGGCTGATGCCGAGCCGGGCCGCAGCCTCGCCGTTCGGCAGGCCGTCGATGCGCACGAGCAGGAAGACCTCGCGGCACCGGGGCGGCAACGCGTCCACCGCCGCGGCGAGCCGCCGCAACTCCTGCCGGGCGACGACCTGACGTTCCGGCAGGGCGTAGCCGTCGACGATGTCCCCGAGATCCGCCGCGCTCACGGGCTGGAACAGCGTGCCCTCGAACCGCCGCCGGTTCCGCATCCGCAGGGCGACACGATGGGCGATCTGGAACAGGAAGGCCGAGGGCTGTTCGATCTGCGTGCGCGAGAGCGCCGCAAGCATGCGCAGGTACGTTTCCTGGTGGGCGTCGGCCGCGTCGGTCGAATTGCCGAGCAGGCGCAGCAGGAAGCGGCGGAGCTTGGCGTTTTCGCTACGATGCAGCGCATCGATCGATATCGGCTGCATGATGCCGGCTCCGCTCACCTCCGGGTTCTCGCGGCGAAAGATCACTTGATCGACGGCCCATCAAGCCGCTCGCGGCACTAAAAAGAGGCAATCGTTTCGTAATTATTCTAAATAAGATCGGAAAATACGTAGCAAGTCATTGTATCGTAGACAGTAAAGTCCGACTTTATTATCGATCGAGTGAGGACGGCGGCTGCCGATAGCGCGATGCGCGACCGGGATGTTGTATCACGGCCACACCACGTCACGAGTGCGTCGTGCGCGGCCCGGAGCCCTGCGGCCCGGTCGAAGGGCGCGTCCGGAGCGGTGCCGTCGCGGCCGGGGCGCGGTGCGCCTGCGCCTTGCTGCTCGAGCGGACGCTGGCCGGGGCCGACAGTTCGCATTTTCCGAAGCGCACCATAAAAAATTCGTTCTTCTCTTCGCTGGCCGCTTCAAGCAGACCTGAATCCAGAAGCAACATCGCCGACCCCGTGCGTAACAGATCGAATTTCGCCGGCTCTGACACGTCCGCCGATTTCGAGTCTGAAGGGTCTGCAAGATTTCGGGAGCCAAAATGGCAGTCGAGACCACCGACACTCTGGTCGTGGGAGCTGGCCAATCGGGCATCGCGATGAGCGAGCATCTCAGCGCACTGAAGATTCCGCACATCGTCCTGGAGCGCAGCCGTATCGCCGAGAACTGGAGTTCGATGCGCTGGGATTCGCTGGTCGCCAACGGCCCGGCGTGGCACGACCGCTTTCCGAACCTGACATTCGAGGACGTGCATCCGGACGCCTTCCCGGCGAAGGATCGCGTCGCCCGATATTTCAATGACTACGCCGCGATGATCAAGGCGCCGATCCGGACGGGCGTGGAGGTCCGGCGCGTCAAGCACAACCAGGGTCGTCCCGGCTACACGGTGACGACCTCCGACGGCGTCTACGAGGCCCGGCGGGTCGTGGCGGCGACGGGGCCGTTCCAGGTTCCATCGTTTCCCGACATCGTCCCCGCCGAGGCGGAGGTCGATCAGCTGCATTCCTCGACCTACAAGAACCCCGGGCAGCTGGCGGACGGCGCCGTGCTGGTCGTCGGATGCGGCGCCTCGGGCTCGCAGATCGCCGAAGAGCTCTGCAAGGCGGGGCGCGACGTCTACCTGTCGGTGGGCGAGCATTACCGCCCGCCGCGGGCCTATCGCCAGCGCGACTATTGCTGGTGGCTCGGCGCGCTCGGCCTGTGGGACGAGGTCAAGTCGAAGCGCAAGAAGCGGCACGTCGCCTTCGCGGTGAGCGGCTACGAGGGCGGGCGGACCGTCGATTTCCGGCGGCTCGCGCATCTGGGCGTCACGCTGGTCGGCGTGACCCGTGATTACGCGGACGGCACGCTCCACTTCGCGGACGACCTCGTGCGCAACATCGCCGAGGGCGACGAGGCCTATTTCGACGTCCTGCGGGATGCCGACGCCTACATCGCGCGCAAGGGCCTGGATCTGCCGCCCGAGCCGGAGGCTTGGCAGCGCTACGAGGATCCGGACTGCCTCAAGCAGCCGATCCTCAGCCTCGACCTGAAGACGTCCGGCATCCGCACCATCCTGTGGGCGACCGGCTTCAAGTACGATTTCAGCTGGCTCGACGTCGATGCGTTCGACGAGCAGGGCCTGCCCCTGCACAAGCGCGGCGTCTCGGCGGAGAACGGCATCTACTTCCTCGGCCTGCCCGACCTGACCAACCGCGCCTCGGCCTTCATCTACGGCTGCTGGCAGGACGCGAAGCACATCGCCGACCACATCGTGATCCAGCGCAACTACGACGCCTACACGCGGGCCTGACGAGTCCGGAAGGCTTCCCCACCCCTTTTCTCGGACACCTGGAGCGTCAGCAGAGGGTGATCCGGGATCCAGCAGGAGAAGTGCCGCGGAAGCGGCTCGATCTCCAGCCCCGTCGCAGGATCAGGACGCTTCGCGCCTTGTCTCGGCTGGGTCCCGGATCGCCCTCCGCTGATGCTTCGGGCGTCCGGGAGAAGGGGTGGTTCACGCTCGGCAGGTGCTGCGACGCGATCAAGCAGGCTCTCAATACCCGCGCGTCAGGTCCACGCGGTGCTCGGGTGCGTGTCCCGCGCGCACCCGGCGGATGTTCTCGGCGATCTGCCGGGCGGCGGAGGCGGGGATCGCCACCGAGGCGAGGTGGGGCGTGACGAGGACGTTCTCCATCGTCCAGAGCGGATGACCCTCCGCGAGCGGCTCGGTCTCGAACACGTCGAGCGTCGCGCCCCCGAGATGGCCGGAGGCCAGGGCCGCCACGAGCGCCGCCTCGTCGATCACCGCCCCGCGCGAGACGTTGACGAGCTTGGCCCCCCGCGGCAGCGCGGCGATCGCGTCCGCCCCGATCAGGCGCCGGGTCTCGGGCGTCAGCGGCAGCATCACCACCAGGATCTCGCTGCGGGCGAGGAACGGGACCAGCGCGTCGGGTCCGGCGTGGCAGTCGATCCCGGGAAGCGCCTTCGGCGTGCGCGACCAGCCGGCGACGGAGAAGCCCTGGCGGGCGAGTTCGAGCGCCGCCGCGCCGCCGAGTTCGCCCAGACCCAGCACGCCGACGCGGATCTCCCGGGCCTCGCGCGGGTGGACGTAGTGCCAGCGGCCGGCGCGCTGGGCCGCCTCGAAGGCCGGGATGTCGCGGGCGTAGCGCAGCACCGCGAACAGCACGTAGTGCGTCATCATCCTGGCCATCTCGGGGTCGGACAGGCGCGCGACCGGCACATCGGGCAGGTCGTCCCGGCCGACGAGGGCGTCGGCGCCCGCGCCCAGGATGGTGACGAGCCGCAAGGCCGGATGCCGGGCGAAGAAGCCGGCGGGCGGCTTCCAGACCAGCGCGTAGCGGACGTCGTCCCCCGGCCCGATCTCCTCCGGGGTCCGGACCCGCACGTCCGGCAGCAGCGCCTCGAGCGCGGCGCGCCAGGGCTCGACCGGATCGACGGCGCTCGCGAAGACGAGGGTCTCGGTCACGCGCGGGCCTCCCGCACCAGGGTGGCGAGGGCGGTGATCGCGAGTTCGTAGCCGAGGCCGCCGAGCCCCGCGACCACGCCGGTCGCCGCCCGCGAGACGTAGGAATGGTGCCGGAAGGGCTCGCGCTTCCAGATGTTGCTCATGTGCACCTCCACGATGGGCCCGGGAAAGGCCTGCAGCGCGTCGAGGATCGCCACGGAGGTGTAGGTCAGCCCGGCCGCGTTGATGGCCAGGCCCGCGGCCGTCCCTCGGCCCTCCTGGATCCAGTCCACGAGCACGCCCTCGTGGTTCGACTGCCGGAAATCGAGGGCGACGCCGACGGATCCGGCATGCCGCTCGCAGCGCGCCTTGAGCGTGGGGAAGCTCTCCGTGCCGTAGGTGCCGCTCGGGTCGAGCCCGTACAGGTTGGCGTTCGGACCGTTCAGGAAAAGGATCGGGATCGGCGCGGTCATGGTGTGTTCCTCGGGGCGTTCCTTGGAGCGTTCCTCGGGGGCTTCCTGCCCCGGTTGGGCGCTCTAGCGCGGGACCCGCCGCTCGATGGCGGGCGCGACCATGCCGGGGATGTAGGCGTCGGAGATGAAGGCCCGGCAGTGCGTCTCGAAGGCCTCCACGAGGCGCGAGCGGTTGAGCTGCTTCAGGCGCGCGAGGCCGATGCGCATCGGGCGGTGCGTGCCCGCGAGCCGCACCCGCTTCAGCCGCTTCCCGTCGAGGGCGAGGTCGGAGCGCGGGCGCACGTTGAACAGGGTGTAGCCGTGGCCGTTGGCCACCATCGTGCGCACCACCTCCTGGTGGGCGGAGCGCGCGCCGATCCGCGGCTGCAGGCCCTCGGCCATGAAGAGGGCGAGGAAGTATTCGCGGCTCAGCGGCAGGTCGAGCAGGATCATCGGCTCGTCCACGACGTCGGCCAGCGCGACCGCTGCCTGCTCCGCGAACGGGTGCCCCTCCGCCACCAGGACGTGCGGCGGCAGATCGACGAGCGGGGTGAAGTGGATGTCGTCCGGCACGTGCAGGTCGTAGGTCAGCGCGACCTCGGTCTCGGAGCGGCGCAGACCCGTGATGAGCTGTTCCTGGTCGCCCTCGACGTAGCGGATCTGCGTGGCCGGATAGGCGGTGGTGAAGGCGTGGGCGAGTTCGGGCACGAGCATCGGCGCGAGCGTCACCATGCAGCCGAGCGAGAGGGGGCCCCGCACCTGCCCGCCGGCCTCGGAGGCCAGGGTGTAGAGCCCCTCGGCCTGCTCCACGAGGGCCTTGGCCTCGCGCAGCACCTCGCGGCCGATCGGCGTCAGCGTGAGCCCCTGCGCGTGGTGGCGGACGAAGAGCTGCACGGAGAGTTCCCGCTCCAGGTGCGCGATGGCCGTCGAGATCGAGGGCTGCGAGATGTGGATGCGCTCGGAGGCGAGTGTGATGCTGCCGGTCTGGCCGGCGGCGATGAAGTATTCGAGCTGGCGCAGGGTGAACCGCATTCGCCGCCTTCAGCGAGCGCAGAGGACGACCAGTGGGCCGACCGGAAGACCGCCTCGCGTCCTGTCCTCGATCATAGGTCGCCCGGCACTCCGTAGCTCGGCGCGGCGACCGGGTCGAGGGCGCGGGTGACGTAGGCGTCGAGCTGCGGCCGGTAGAGGTCCCAGAGCGCGGCGAGGCCCGCGATCGGGCAATCCTCGGTCCAGTCGACGCGCAGGTCCGCGACGGGCCAGGCGACCTCGCGCACCAGCATGAGCCCGGCCGAGTGCACGGGGCCCGCCTCACCGCCGGCCGCGAGCGCCGCCCGCATCGCGACGAGGAGGCGATCGCCCAGATGCCCGGACGCGCCCAGGAAGGCCTCGACCATGGCCCCGGGCACGCCCGCGTCGGCGAGCAGGTTGCCGCCGCAGGCGACGTCCCGGTCGCGCGCCTCGGCCCAGGTTCCGAGCGCCCTGGGGCCGGAATGGATCGCCGTGCCGCCGGCCGCGTCCACCGCGAGCACCTGCCGATAGTCCATCGGGCCGCCGGTCCGCCGCAGCACGGCGACGGCCTCGGCGGCGTCGGCGCCGAGCGCCATCAGGTCGAGGGCCCGGCGCCCGAGCCTCGGGTCCGTCACGTTCTGGCTCGCGACCGCGCCGACCCCCGCGCGGGCATGGGCGCAGCGCGCGGCGACGGCGGGCGAGGAGGACGAGACGGCGACGCCGAACATGCCGGTCGCCGCGCAGCGCGCCACGATCGAGAAGGTCATGCGCCCTCCGGGATCACCGCGATGGCGTCGATCTCGACGAGCCATTCGGGCCGGGCGAGCGCGGAGACCACGATCCCGGTCGAGACCGGATGGACGCCCTTCAGCCAGCGGCCGACCGTGCGGTAGACCGGCTCGCGGTAGCGCGGATCGACGAGGTAGATCGTGATCTTGCAGATGTGCTCGAGCTTGGAGCCGGCCTCCTCCAGCAGCATCGCGATGTTGGCCATCGCCTTCTCGGCCTGACCGGCGGCGTCGCCGATCGCGACGCTCTCGGAGCTGTCGAGGTCCTGGCCGATCTGCCCGCGCACGAAGACCATCTGCCCCCGCGCCACCACGGTCTGGCAGAGGTCGTTGTCGAGCTGCTGCTCCGGATAGGTGTCGCGGGTGTTGAAGGGACGGATCCGCTTGTGGACGGTCATCGGGTCGTTCCTACCTCGGGCAAGAGCGAAGGCGGGCTGCGGCTCGCGCCGCCCGGCCCGGGAGACGAGCGCCCGTGCGGGCGCCGCACGCGACCCGGCCGCTCGACGCATCGGGATCGACCGGCGGCGCCCGCTTCCAGGCTTGAGCGGGGCGAGGATATCGATCCGGCCGGTCCCAACAACTAGCACTTGCCGGGGTCGTGGTTCGGAAAATCCGAAGCCGCCGGAGGCCCCGCGACGGCCGCGGATACGGCTCCGCGTGTTGTCTCCGGTACGCGCCGACCGTAACCATCCGCCCGGTCCAGCGAGGCGCGGAATCCACTGATGGTCACCCCTGTCACGGCATCGCAAGCGCTCATCGAGACGCTGGACAGGCTCGTCGCCTTCGAGTCCGTCAGCGCCAGCAGCAACCTCGCGCTCGTCGACTCCGTCGAGGCGCTCGCCCGGGCGAGCGGGGCCGAGATCGACCGGGTGCCCTCGGAGACGGGCGAGAAGGCCGCGCTCTGGATCACGCTCGGCCCGCGGGACGTGCCGGGCTACGTGCTCTCCGGGCACAGCGACGTCGTGCCGGTGGCGGGGCAAGCCTGGTCGAGCGACCCGTTCCGGCTGACCGAGTGCGACGGGCGCCTCTACGGGCGCGGCACCTCGGACATGAAGGGCTTCGTCGCGGTCTGCCTGGCGCTGATGCCCGAGATGGCGGCGGCGGGGCTCGCCCGCCCGATCCACATCGCCCTCTCGTACGACGAGGAGGTCGGCTGCCTCGGCGTGCGCCCGCTGATCGCGCGGATGCGCGCGCGGGGCCTGCGGCCGCTCGGCTGCTTCGTGGGCGAGCCGACCGAGATGGGCGTGGTGGTCGGCCACAAGGGCAAGAGCGCGGCGCGGCTCACCTTCCGCGGACGGGCCTGCCACTCGGCGATGGCGCCGCAGGGGATCAACGCCGTCGAGTACGCCGCCCGCTTCATCGACCATGTCCGCCTGAGCGCCGAGGGGCTCGCCCGCGACGGCGCCCGCGACCCGCTCTACGACGTGCCCCACACCACCGGGCTCTGCAGCGTCGTCCGCGGCGGCACGGCGCTCAACATCGTGCCCGACGCCTGCGCGGTCGAGTTCGAGTACCGCGCCATCGCGGCCGACGATGCCGGGGCACTGGCCGGGGCCGCGATCGCCTACGCGACCGAGGTGCTGGGCGCCGAGATGCGCGCGCGAGACCCCGCCTGCGGCGTCACGGTCGAGCCGCTTGTCGATTATCCGGGGCTCGAGCTCGATCCGGGGGCGGATCTGGCGCGCCTCGCCAAGCGGCTCGCCGGCCGCGACGACCACGCCAAGGTGTCCTACGGGACCGAGGCGGGCCTGTTCCAGGCGCTGGGCGACGTTCCGGCCGTGGTGATCGGCCCGGGCGCGATGGCGCGCGCCCACAAGGCCGACGAGTACGTCACGCGGGACGAGCTGGAGAACTGCGCCGCCTTCGTCCGGCGCTTGATCGACGTGTCGCGCTGACGTGGAGACCGGGCGCGCGGGCTGCCGCGGCCCGCACCACCCATTTCCCGGGCGCCTGGAACGAAGTGGAAGGTGACCCGGGATCCAGCACAAGACGTCGCGAAGCGTCGATACGCTGCAACGGTGCTGGACATCGAGCCGCTTCGCGGCACGTCCTTCTCTGGGTCCCGGATCATCTTCCGCTGACGCTCCAGGCGTGCAGGCCCGAAGGGCCCGGAAAGGGGCGGGGTCTCTCATCCGCAAGGGTCGGAAGCCGGTCGCGACCGAGACCGCGTGCGGCACTCGCCCCTCAATCCTCGGGCGTGGTGCGCTGCATCGAGGGGCGCCGGCCGAACGCCTCGTACCACGCCGCGGCGGCAGGCCGGCCGGTCCGCCAGCCGAGGTCGGGGAAGCGGAAATCGAGGTAGCCGAGGGCGCAGGCCGTGGCGACGGCGCCGATATCGAGCGCGCTCGCAGGCCCGGCGAGCGTCGCCTCGATCCGGTCGAGGGCGCCGGCGATCTTCGCCACCTGGCCCGCTTCCCAGGCATCCCAGCGCGCGGTGGCCGGCCGCAGGACGCGCTCGTAGCGCAGCAGCAGCGCGGCATCGAGCAGGCCGTCGGCCAGCGCTTGGCGGGCGAGCGCGTCCCAGCGTGCCTCCCCGTCCGGGAAGAGGCGCGGGCCGGCCGAGCGCGCGTCGAGGTACTCGCAGATCACCCGGCTGTCGAACAGGGCAGTGCCGTCGTCCAGCACCAGGGTCGGGACTTTGCCGAGGGGGTTGTGGCCCACTGTGTCCGGGTTGCGCTCGGTCGGCACGGCGGCGACCGGCCCGATCTCGATCGCCTCCGCCTGGCCGGTCTCGTGGGCGAGGACCAGGACCTTGCGGACATAGGGCGAGGTGCGCGCGTAGAGGAGCTTCATCGGATGGAACCCTCCTGTCCCGAGCCTGTCGGCCCGGCTCTCCGTTAGAGCCTCACGGCTCGGGCGGGAAGGCGACGAGGCCCGCCTGCGGCACGAGCAGGCCCACCGGGGTCCCGGGGGCGTAGGTGGCGAGCGCCCCGTGCCCCGGCATCCGCACCACCACGCGCCCGCCTCCGGCGAGGTCGGGATGGAGGTCGGCGTGCAGGTCGATGTGGGAGCCCTGGTAGACCAGGGCCGCGACCCGGGCCGGCAGGGTCCCGGCCTCGCCCGCGGGGCGCACCCCGAGATGATCCGGCCGCACGAACACGTCCACCGTCGCGCCGGCCGCGCAAGCGCCCAGCGAGCCGGCCTCGACCTCGCGACGCAGGCCGCCGACCGCGACCGTGGCGCGCTCGCCCGCCCGGGTTTCCAGACGGCCGGGCAGGAGGTTCACGTCGCCGATGAACCCCGCCACGAAGCGGTCCTGCGGGTGACGGTAGACCTGGTCCGGCGTGCCGACCTGCCGGACGCGGCCGGCCGACATCACCACGATCCGGTCCGACATGCTGAGCGCCTCGCCCTGGTCGTGCGTGACGAAGACCGTCGTCACCCCGAGCCGGCGCTGGATCTCCTTCAGCTCGACCTGCATCGCCCCGCGCAGGTTCTTGTCGAGCGCCGAGAACGGCTCGTCGAGCAGCAGCACCTTCGGGCGGATGACGAGGGCGCGGGCGAGCGCGACGCGCTGTTGCTGGCCGCCGGAGAGCTGGCGGGGCGAACGGTCGGCGAAGCCCGAGAGCTTCACGAGGGCAAGCGCCTCCGCGACCCGCTCGGCGATCTCGCGCTTCGGGACCCCCCGCATGCGCAGGCCGTAGCCGACGTTCTTGGCCACGCTCATGTGCGGGAACAGGGCGTAGTTCTGGAAGACGATGCCGATCTCGCGCTCGTAGGGCGGGGTGGCGGTGACGAGGTCGTCCCCGATGAAGATCTCGCCCGCATCCGCCTCCAGGAAGCCCGCCATCAGGTTGAGGAGGGTGGTCTTGCCGCAGCCCGAGGGGCCGAGCAGCGTCAGGAACTCGCCCTGCTCCACCCGGAGCCAGGTCTCCTCCAGGGCGGTGACCGTGCCAAAGCGCTTCACCACCCCGTCGAGGCGGACCGCCGGGGCGGGCCGGGCGGACACGGCGGCGCCGGGCAGGCTCGCGGGCGGGGAGAGATCAGCGGCCTTGCTCAACATTCAACACCTTGCCGAGCCCGAGGAACGTGTTGGCGACGGTCAGCGCGAGCGCCGTCACCGCGATGTAGATGACCGAGACGGCCGCGAGCGTCGGGTCCGCGAACTCGCGGACGTAGCCGTACATCGCCACCGGCAGGGTCTGGGTCGCCTGCCCCGTCACGAAGAGCGAGGCGGTGAACTCGTTGAAGGAGAGGATCGCGGCGAAGAGCCAGCCGCTGACGAGACCGGGCGCCAGCAGCGGCAGGGTGATGGTCGAGAGCACGCGGCCCGGCCGGGCGCCGAGGCTGGCGGCGGCCAGTTCCAGCCGCTCGTCGATGTTCTGCAGCGAGATGTAGACCGAGCGGATCACGAAGGGCAGCACCACGATCACGTGGGTGAGGACCACGACGGAGAAGCCCCGGGCCGCGCCGATGCCGGTGGCGAGCACCAGGAGGCCGAGGCCGATGGTGAAGTGCGGCACGATCAGGGGCGAGAGCAGCACGCCCTCCAGCGTCGCCTTGAGGCGGAAGCTGTACCGCTTCAGCGCGATCGCGAAGCCGGTGCCGACGCCGAGCGCGATCGTGGAGGCCCAGGCGGTGACCACGAGGCTGTTCCACAGGCCCGTCTGGAAATCCCGGTAGGTCAGGGCCCGGGTGAACCAGCGGGTCGAGTACTTGGCCGGCGGGAAGCTCAGGATCGCCCGGTCGTTGAAGGCGGCGAGCGTCACCACGAAGGCCGGCAGGACGATGAAGGCGAGGATCAGCCCGACGAGGACCTTGCCGGAGATCCCCAGGAGACGGGTGCGGAGGCCGCGGCGCATCAGTGACCTCCGAGCGCTTCGAGCGGACGCGCGGCGCGGCCTCCGCACCCG
>NZ_LSIX01000172.1:0-12908 GCF_001556475.1 Methylobacterium sp. CCH5-D2
AAGCAGACCTCTCCCTATGGGAGAGGGGACCCACGCCTGACCGGGGCTAGGCTCGGTCGTCATATGCGATTGCCCTCCCCCGCAGAGGGGGGAGGGAGAGCGACGTCAGCGCGCCAGGTAATCCGTCAGCGTCATGCCGACCAGGATGGCGACCCAGAAGAAGCCGAGCACCGAGAACAGCTTCACCAGCGGCGGCTCCTTCAGCACCTCCATCGAGACGAGGAGGATGAGCGCCACCATCACGGTCACGACGGCGAGTTCGAGCGCCCAGGTATAGGCGAAGGGCACGGTCGCCCCGAGCGCCACGTTGACGGCCAGCAGCGCCAGCAGCGCCAGAAACGTCAGCACCGGCTTGCGCATGTGGCGCCGGAACAGCGCGCGGTCCTCGGGCGAGAGATCCCTGATCGGGTTGCGCATCGCCCTCCCCTACCGGTTGACCACGTAGAGGATCGGGAAGGCCAGGATCCAGACCAGATCGATGAAGTGCCAGTACAGGCCGTAGACCTCGATCCAGTTCTGGTGCCGGCCCAGGAAACCGGGCTTGGCCGCCTTCCAGGTCATCCCGAGCAGGATCGCGATGCCGGTGAACAGGTGCAGCGCGTGCAGGCTCGTCGCCACGTAGTACAGGTTCACGAAGAGCCGCGAGGCCGGGCTCTGGGCGAGCTCGTAGGGCCGCCCGGACAGGAACGGCATCATGTGCTCCTGATAGTCGGCGTAGTACTCGTAGCCCTTCAGCAGGAGGAAGAGCGCGCCGAGCGCGGCGGTGGCGAGCATCATTCGCACCATCGCGCGCTGCCAGCCCATGCGCGAGAACTCGATCGCCATCGACATGGTGAGGCTGGAGCAGATCAGCACCACGGTGTTGGTCGCGCCGATCCAGAACTTGAGATGGCGCGCGGCCTCGACCGTCGCCTCGGGGTGCTGGATCCGGGTGATCAGCGCCACCAGGAACAGGGCGGCGAAGAGCAGCAGCTCGGTGATCAGCCAGGCCCAGATGCCGAGCGTCGCGGCGTAGCGCTGCTGCGCCACGCTCTCGAAATGCTCGGCGCGGGCGACGCCGACGCCCTCGGGCAGCGCCTCGCTCATCCGTGCTGGCTCCGGCTCTCCTGGGCCTGGATCGGGTAGTCGTAGGGGATCCTCGGCACCGCCGGATCGCCGAGGAAGTTGTGGGTCGGCGGCGGCGAGGAGGTCTCCCACTCCAGGCCCTTGGCCTCCCAGGGGTTGGCCGGCGCCCTGCGGCCGAACCAGAGCGAGTAGACGAGATAGAGCATCGGGAAGAGGTAGCCCGCCGCCAGGATGGTGGCGCCCGCCGAGGAGAGGATGTTGAGGAGCTGGAACTCGGGCGGGTAGGTCGCGTAGCGCCGCGGCATGCCGAGATAGCCGAGGATGAATTGCGGGAAGAAGGTGACGTTGAAGCCGAGGAAGATCAGCACCGCCGAGATCCGGCCCCAGGCCTCGACGTACATCCGCCCCGTGAACTTCGGCCACCAGAAGTGCAGGCCGCCTAAGAACGCCAGCACCGTGCCGCCGACCATGATGTAGTGGAAATGCGCCACCACGAAGTAGGTGGCGTGGACGTGCTGGTTCACGGCGAGCGTGGCGAGATAGAGCCCCGTCAGGCCGCCGAGCACGAAGAGCCCGATATAGCCCATCGCGTAGAGCATCGGCGTGTCGAGCCGCAGGCGGCCCTTATGGATCGTCGCGGTCCAGTTGTAGACCTTGACCGCGGACGGCACCGCCACCGCGAAGGACAGGACCGAGAAGGCGAGGCTCGCCAGGTCGCTCTGCCCGTTGACGAACATGTGGTGGCCCCAGACGAAGAAGGTCACGGAGGCGAGCCCGATCGACGCGTAGGCGACGAAGCGGTAGCCGAAGAGCTTCTTCTGGGCGAAGGCCGGCACGATCTCGGAGATCACCCCCATGCCGGGCAGGACCATGATGTACACGGCCGGGTGCGAGTAGAACCAGAACAGGTGCTGGAACAGCACCGGGTCGCCGCCATAGGCCGGATCGAACACCCCGATATGGAAGGCGCGCTCCATGATCAGCAGGATCAGCGCCGTGGTGATGACGGGGGTGGCGAGCAGGAAGATCAGGCTGGTGGCGTAGTGCGCCCAGACGAAGATCGGCAAACGGAACCACGTCATGCCGGGCGCCCGCATGGTGTGGATCGTGACCACGAAATTGAGCCCCGTCAGGATCGACGAGAAGCCCACGATGGTGACGCCGATGAGCGCGGGCAGCACCCAGGTGTTCGAGAAGGCCGTCGAGAGCGGCGCGTAGAAGGTCCAGCCCGTATCGACGCCGCCCAACACCACCGAGACCATGGTGAAGAACGCGCCGCCCATGAAGACGTACCAGCTCGTCAGGTTGAGCTTGGGGAAGGCGAGGTCCTTGGCCCCGATCATCAGCGGGATCAGGAAGTTGCCGAAGGTCGCGGGGATCGACGGGATCAGGAAGAACCACACCATCACGACGCCGTGGATGGTGAAGGCCTTGTTGTAGGTGTCGTTCGTCATGATCGCGCCGTTCGGCACGACGAGCGCGAGGCGGACCACGCCCGCCGCCACCGCGCCGATGACGAAGAAGGCGGTGATCGCGGCGAGGTAGAGGATCGCGATGCGCTTGTGGTCCGTGGTGAGGAACCACGAGCGGAGCGTCGATTGCGCGTGGAGGTAGTCGGAGGGGCGGCCGAGCGTGGCCTCGGGCGCGTGCGGCTCGCGGTTGGCCACCCCGCCCTCGACGGTGCCGGATGCGCTCATGGCCGGTCTCCTGGGACACGCCGCGGTTCTGATTGGCACACCGCCCTTTTCCCGGGCGCATGGAGCGCCAGCGGAATGCGACCCGGGACCCAGCACGAGACGTCGCGAAGCGTCCGAATCCTGCAACGCCGCAGGGAGATCGCACCGCTGCGCGGCCCTTCATTCGCTGGATCCCGGATCACCGTCCACTGCGTTCCAGGCGTCCGGGAAAAGGGCGGTGCTTCATCTGTTGTGGCGGCGGCAAAGGGATCGGACGGAAACGGCATCATCGCGTACCTCCCTGCGCGGCGGGGTCGCCCGCGGCGGCGCGCATGTCGGATTTGAGGTAGTTGATCAGGCGGGTGAGGTCGTCGTCCGGGATCTTGCCGGCGTAGCTCGGCATGATCTGCTTGTAGCCCTCGGCCAGCCGGTTGCCGTTGGGATTCAGGATCTTTTCGCGCAGATAGGTGTCGTCGGCGATCCGGGTGGTGCCGTCCGCGAGCCTCACCTCCCGCCCGTAGAGGCCGGCGAGCCGCGGGGCGCGGATCTGCGAATCGGCGTTGTGGCAGGTGCCGCAGCCGTAGGCGTTGTAGACCGCGAGCCCCGCCGCGGGGCCGGATTGCTGCGCGCCGCCGTGGGTCAGCCATTCCTGGTAGTCGCCCGGCTCCATGAAGGTGATCCGGCCCTCCATCAGCGAGTGGTCGGTGCCGCAATATTCCGAGCAGTAGAGGTGGAAGGTGCCGGCCCGGTCAGCCTTGAACCACAGCTCGGTGGTGCGGCCGGGGATCGCCGCCACCTGCATGCGCACCGCCGGCAGGTAGAGGGCGTGGATCACGTCCTGACTGATGATGCGCAGTCGCACCGGCTGGTTGATCGGCACGTGCAGGTCGTTGATCTCGGACTGGCCGGTGGGATGCTGGAACTTCCACATCCACTGCCGGCCGATCGCCTCGATCACCATGGCGTCGGGCGGCGGGTTCTTCGAGTGCACGAAGAGGCGCGCCCCCCAGGCGAAGAAGATCAGGGTGAGCGCGAAGGGGATCAGCATCCAGCTGATCTCGACGAGGTTCGAGCGGACGCCGCTGGGCTCGCGGTCGGCTTCCTGGCCGTCGCGGTAGCGCAGGGCGAACCACGTGATCGCCAGGAAGACCGGCACGGTGAGCAGCAGCGTCAGCACCGTGAAGGCGAGGATCAGGTAGTCGGTCTCGACGGCCTTGGCCGAGACCGCGGCCGGCCAGAGTTCGAGGGCGGAGTGGTGCGGGGTCATCGGGCGGGATCCAGCGGCCGGCCCGTCACCAGCTCCATGGCGCGGTCGATCGGGATGCGGGCGCGGCCCGCCTCGGTGAGGGCGTAGCCGTCGAGCCGGCCGCGCTCGGCCGCGCGCGCGCGGGCGATGTCGGCGTAGGGGTCGGCCTGCAGGTTCGGCGGCGGGGGGGTGAGCTTGGCGGTCTGCTGCGGGGTGAGCGCGGGCCATTCGCGGCGTTGGCCCAGCGTGAAGGCGTGCATCAGCCAGAGCATCAGGCCGACCGCGACGAGGGCCGAGAGCGCGAGCCCCGCCATCACCAGGCCGGTCCGGCGGACGTCGACGTCCTCGGTCTCGTGGCCGGGCCCGGCACGAGGCGCCTCGGGCCAGTGCGCGGGTTCGGGTTCCGGCGCCGGGGGGCGCCGGGGCGCCAGGCCGGCGAGGATCGCCTGGAACAGGCCGCCGGGCCGTTCCGGGCCGCCGGGGGGCTTGGAAGCCTGGCTCATGCGGAGGCCCCCTTGCCAGCTCGGCGGGTGTCCACTCGGCGGGTGCCTGCTCCGCGGGTCCACCAGGGATGCGGCATCCGCGCGAGCGGGCGCAAAGCCCCGGCGAGGCAGAGCACGCCGAGGGCGGCGAGCAGGTCGGTTCCCGTCAGGGTGAAGCGGTCGCGCAGGGCGGGTGTGACGAGCCAGAACATCTCGGCGACGTGCACCGCGACGACGAGGCCGGCGAGCACCCGGGTGGTGGGCCGGCCGGGCCGCAGGGTGGCGAGGGCTGCGGCGAGCACGACCGCGCCGGCCGCGAGCGCGAGGCCGCGCCCGGACCAGCCGCCGCGGGCGAGATACCAGCGCACCTCGTCGGGGAGGTTCGCCGACCAGACGATCAGGAACTGCACGAAATGCAGGTAGGCCCAGAGCGCCAGCAGCACGGCGAGCGGCACCAGCCGGTCCTGGCCCGCGACCGCGCGACCGCGGCCGACCGGCGCCGGCTCCTCGGGCGCCCGCAGGATCGCCGCCGCGAAGGCGAGGCCGCTCCAGGCGGTGAGCACCAGGATGCCCTCCAGGCTGGAGCCGAGGCGCGGATCGAGCGAGCCGACGAGGTCCGTCACCGCGAGCGTGCCGACGAGGGCGTGCAGGCCGACGCCCGCGGCGGTGCGGCCGTCGCCGGGGCCCGTGGGCGCGTCGCGGAAGCGCGCGGCGAGCCAGACCCAGAGGCCCAGATAGGCGAGGACCCGCAGGGAGAAGCCGGCCCAGGTGAACCAGACCCGGCCGAGCGGCGTGTCGGGCGGCTCGGCGATCCAGGGATAGAGGATCGGGGCGGCGGCGAGCAGCGGCAGGCCCAGGATCGCGGCGGCCGGCATCAGCCCGAGCAGGCGGCGCAGGCTCAGCGCGATCTCGCCCTCGCCGTGGTCGTGCACCCGGAGGCCGAAGCGCTCCAGCGCCACCGCCACGGGCAGCGCGCCGGCCGCGAGCCCGAGCAGGACCAGCCAGGCGGCGAGGTAGGCGCCCGCCGCCTCCCGCCAGCCGCCCGCGAGGACGGCGAGCGCGAGGAGCGCCAGCCCGGCGAGGCCGAGCGGCAACGGGCGGGCGAGCCGCCGGCCGAGGGAGCGTTTCGCCGGGCGGCTCATCGGGCGGCCTCCAGGCGGGCACGGTCCTCAGGCGGCAGACCGGCCAGCTCGGCGCCCTGGCTGAGCTGGAGCGCGCGCAGGTACGCGACGATGGCCCAGCGGTCGGCGGACGGGATCATCTGCGCCATGCCGAACATCGCCCGGTGGCCCTCGCCGACAGTGCGGTAGAGCTCCGCCGCGGAGGCCTGCCGCAGCCTGTCGGCGGCGAGGTTGCCGGCGTGCGGGAAGCCGCGCTGCACCACGATGCCGCGCCCATCCCCCGAGGCGCCATGACAGGGCGTGCAGAAGATGGCGTAGCGCTCCCGGCCCCGCGCCAGCAGCGCGGCGGTGATCGTCGCGGGCTGGGGTGCCGCCGCCGCCGGGTCCTGCCGCGGCACGGTGCCGGGCACCGGATCGCGCATGGTCATGTGCTTGGCGAAGTAGGGGTTGCGGTCCCAGGTCCGGGCCTTGGGCTGGTCGGCCATGTTGGCCTGCTCGCAAGCGGCGAGCGGCGCGAGCAGGCCTACGAGGACGAGCGGGCGGAGGAACCGGCTCATCGCGGGATCCGCCGGATCTCGAGGGGGCGGCCGGCGCCCGCGGGCAGGCCGGCGAGGCGCCGCTCGATCCGCTCCACCTCGAAGCCCTCCCCTTGGGCCTGCACCGAGAGGAAGAAGCGGTCCTCGCTCGCGCGCAGGAAGCCCGGGATGTTGAAGGCCGGGTGGTTCAGGCGCGGCAGCCGGTTCAGCACCAGCAGGGCGAGGTGGATCGCCACCACCCCGCTCATCATCGCGAAGGCGAAGCTCGGCACCACGAAGGAGGGCCAGGAGAAGCGCGGCCGCCCGCCGATCAGGAAGACGTAGTGGTAGGCGCTGGCGTAGACGCACATCCCGTAGAAGCCGAGCCCGCCGAGGAGGGCTCCGCCGAGCGCGTAGGGCCGGATCGTGCGCCCCTCCAGCCCGAGCGCGCGGGTGACGCGCGGCATCGGCACCGGTCCGTGCCCGTCGAGATGGACGTCGCCACCGTTGCGGGCGGCCGTGAGGCTGGCCACCGCCTGCGCGGCGGCGGCGAGTTCGGCTTCCGTGGCAAAGCGCGCGCTGATGCCCCAGAGCGGGGTGCCGGGCTCCATCGCCTCCGGGTCCGGCTCGGGCCGGTCCGAGGCGGTCTCGCGCCCGGTCCGGGCGCCGGCCGCGAGCGCGAGGCGGCGCGTCTCGGTGATCGAGACCGCGGGCAGGTAGCGCAGGAACAGCAGCAGCAGCACGAGGAACAGGCCGACCGAGCCCGCGAAGGTCGCGATGCCCCAGACCGTCTCCCGGAAGGGCTCGTGGGCGGCGGGTAGGAAGTTCTGGCCGAGGGTGACGAGCAGCACCATCACGTGGTCGGCATAGGCCCCGACCGCCACGAGGATGCCGACGCCCGCGACGGCGAGCGGCGCGCGCCGCGCCCGCGTCGACCAGAACACCTGCGCGGGCAGGAGCAGGCAGACGAGCACCGTCCAGAAGGCGGCGGCGTGCTCGCCGGTGACGCGGCGGGCGAGCACGCCGCGCTCGTAGGGATCGCCGTGCAGCGCGGTCGAGAAGAACTCGGTGGCGTAGCAGTAGAGGCTGGCGCAGCCGAGGCCGAGCAGGAGCCGGGCGATCAGGCCGAGATGGCGCTCCGTGACGAGCCCGTCGAGGCCGTAGACCGCCCGGATCAGCACCACGATCGCGCCGGTCAGCCCGACGCCGGAAAAGACCGCGTTCACCAGGAAGGTGACGGGCAGGATGGTGTCGTGCCAGCCCGGCATCACGGAGCCGGCGAACATCACCGAGGCGCCGGTCTGCACGCAGACCACCAGCATCACGCCGAGCAGCGCGATGGTGCGGTAGCCCTGCAGCCAGAGCTGCCAGTGGGCGGCCGAGCCCCGCCAGCCGGAGGCGAGCAGGCCGTAGGTCCGCGCCCGCATCATCGCGAGGCCGCGGGTCAGGGCGCGCGCCTCGCGCTGGCGCATCGCCTCCGTGAAGGCGCGGTCGCGCAGAGCCGCGAGATCGGGGAGCAGCCCGACATACCAGAGGCTCACGCAGACCACGAGGAACGAGACGATGTCGACAGCGTCCCAGACCAGGGCCGAGCGGAACTGCGGCCAGAGCGAGAAGGTGTTCGGGTAGGGCAGGTTCCAGTAGAAGTACCAGGGCCGGCCGAGATGGATGATCGGGTAGAGCCCGGCCGCGCAGGTGCAGAGCAGGGCGACCGTCTCGGCGACCCGGTTGATGGCGCCGCGCCACTCGGCCCCGAGCAGCAGCAGCGTGGCGGAGACGAGCAGGCTGCCGCAGGCCGCCCCGATCCACCAGTCGTAGCTCGCGATGTCGAGCGCCCAGACGACGGCGTTGTTGTTGCCCCAGACGCCGACCCCTTCGAAGAGCAGCCAGAACAGGGCGACGGCGAAGACCGCGAGCAGAGCCATCGCCCCCGCGAAGGCGATCCACCAGCGGCGGTTGAGCGGGTGGCGGATCGGCACGGCGGTGACCGCGCGGCCGATGCCGGCAAGGGTCTCGCCCGGGGGGATCAGGCTCGCGCCGGCCACGCCTCAGCCCTCCTTGCCGGGCGATTGCCCGGAGGACGCGGGTGCCTTCTGCCCGTCGGCGGGCGCGAGGCCCGCGAGGTAGGTGGTGCGGGGGCGCGTGTTGAGCTCGGCGAGCAGCGCGTAGTGCCGCCCCTCCGCGCGGGCCTGGGCCACGCGGCTCTCGGGATCGGCGATGTTGCCGAACACGATCGCCCGGGTCGGGCAGGCGTTCTGGCAGGCGGTCTCGACCGCGCCGTCGGGGATCGCGGCGTGGGCGTCCTTGGCCGAATCGATCCGCGCGGCCGCGATCCGCTGGATGCAGTAGGTGCACTTCTCCATCACCCCGCGGGCGCGCACCGTCACCTCGGGGTTGTTGCGCTGCTGCAGGATGGCCGGCTGGTCCTCGGTGTAGTCGAGGTAGTTGAAGCGCCGGACCTTGTAGGGGCAGTAGCTCTGGCACGTGCGGGTGCCGACGCAGCGGTTGTAGACCTGCAGGTTCAGGCCCTCGCTGTCGTGCAGCGTCGCCTCGACCGGGCAGCCGACCTCGCAGGGCGCCTGCTCGCAGTGCATGCAGGGCACCGGCTGGAAATGGGTCGCGGGCTCGTCGAGGCTGCCCGCGTAGTAGCGGTCGATCCGGATCCAGCCCATCCAGCGGCCGCGGGCGACCTCGTCGCGCCCGACCACCGGGATGTTGTTCTCCGACTGGCAGGCGGTGACGCAGGCGTTGCAGCCCGTGCAGGCGTCGAGGTCGATCACCATGCCCCAGGCGGCCTTCGCGCCCCGATCCTCGGAGGACGGGCCGTAGAAGCTCGGCGGCTTGTCGGCCTCATCGTCGCCCACGGGCCCGGCGCCCTCCGGCTGCACGCGCACGACGTCGTGCCCCTGCATCGTGCCGAGATCCTGCGTGGTCGCGGGCATCCGGCGCGCGCCGGTCTTGGCGAGCTTGGTGCCCTGGAGCCGCCAGGGCGTGGCGGCCGGGCGCAGGCGGTTGGCGTCGTAGCCGAGGCCGCGGGAGAGGTGGTCGGGCACGTTGCGGCCGTAGCCGAGGGTGAGCGTCACGGTCTCCTCGGCCTGCCCCGGCAGGATCCAGGCCGCGCCCTCGATCCGGGCCTCGCCCGCCGCGACCGCCACGACGTCGCCGGTGGCGATGCCCTCGCGCTCGGCGAGTGCGGGAGAGATCAGGACCACGTTCTCCCAGACCACCTTGGTGAGGGGCTTGGGCAGTTCCTGGAGCCAGCTCAGATCCGCGTGCGTCCCGTCCCACACGGTCGGGTCGGGCCGGAACACCACCTCGATCCCTCCGGCCGGCGCGGGCGCCGGGGCCGGCGCCGCCCCGGTGAGCGCGACGGTCTCGGGGGGGCTCGCGCTGTCGGGCAGGAAGCCCAGGCGCAGGGCTTCCGCGAAGCGGGCCTCGAAGGCGGCCTCGTCCTCGTCCGGGCGGCGCAGATGGGCCTTGAGGAGGCCGAGCCCGTCGCGCATCTCGCCTTCCAGCAGGAAGGAGAGCAGCTCGTGGACCGTGCGGCCCTCGTGGAGCGGCGCGATGGTCGGCTGGATCAGGCCGACCGTGCCGTCGAGGGAGCGCGCGTCGCCCCAGGATTCGAGCGGGTGGGCGAGCGGCAGGTGCCAGTCCGCGTGCGCGCCGGTCTCGTCGTAGTAGAGGCCGGCATGGATCTTGAGCGGGACGCGCTCCATCCGGCGGGCGAAGTCGAGGCCGCCGGGCGCCTCGTAGACCGGGTTGGAGCCCAGCACGATCAGGGTCTCGACCGCGCCCCGCTCCATCGCCTCGGCGAGGTCCGCGAGCGTGCCGGCGCCGCCGGGCGAGAGGGGCGCGATGTGGCGCAGCGTCGAGCCGGTATTGCCGAGCGCGCCGTTGAGGCGGTGCACCAGGGCGTGCAGCTCCGGCGAGGCGGCGAGCCCCGTCGTCACGATCGAAGCGCCCCGGTTCGCGTCGAGCGCGGCGGCGGCGCGGCGGAGCCAGTTGCCCGCCCGCGCGCCCGAGGCGCCGCCGCTGCCCCCGTCAGTGAGGCTGAGGAGGTCGCGGGCCAGCGCCTCGATCCCGCCGGCCGAGAGGCTGAGGCCGTAATCGGCCTTGGCGCTGGTCAGCGTCGGCGTCGGGGCGACCGCGTGGAGCGCGGGCAGGTGCCCGGCCGCGTGGCCGGCGCGGCGCGCCTCGATCCAGGCGCGCGACAGCCCGACCTGACCGGGACCGAGATCGAGGAAGTCGCCGTCGAGCGACACGACGGCCCTGGCACCCGCGAAATCCGGCAGGGTCTCGACCGGGCGGCCATAGGCCTGGGCCGCGCCCGCGTGGAGGCTCTCGCGCGTGGCGCCGGCCGCCTCGTACCAGCCCATCTCCGGGTAAAGCTCGCGCAGGCGCGCGACCATCGCGGCGAGCGCGGGCGAGGTCGCGGGGGCGGAGAGCAGGGCGAGGCCCCGCCCGCGTCCCTCGCGCCAGCCGGCCAGCCGCGCCAGCATCTGCCCGCGGAAGGCCGCCCAGGAACTCGGCCGCCCGAGATGCTGCACCGCCTGGGAGCGGAACGGGTCGTAGAGCCCGAGCACCGAGGCCTGGGCCAGGATGTCGGTGCCGCCGCGGCTGAAGGGATGGTCCGGGTTGCCCTCGACCTTGATCGGCCGCCCGTTGCGGGTGGTGACCAGGATGCCGTTGGCGAAGCCGTCGAACAGGGCCGAGCTGGCATAGGAGAGGGACGCGCCCGGCACGATCCGCTCGGGCTGGTTGACGTAAGGAAGCTCGTAGTCCCGCCCGCTGTCGGCACCGCAGGCGGTCAGCCCGGAGAGCGCGAAGGAGGCCGCCATCAGCCGGAGGAAGCCGCGCCGGTCGGGCGCCCCCGCCAGCCGGGCGGCGGCCGGAAATTCCGACTCGACGTAGGCGCGGAAGGCCGGCGTGTCGGCGACCGCCTCGAGGCTGCGCCAGAAGGTCGGGCCGTCGGCGCCGGAGAGGCGGGCGCGGATCTGCGCGATGTCGGGGTCGCGGCTCATCGGTGGCAGATCCCGCATTCCATCAGGCGCTGGCCGCCGCGGATGTGGTTCTGCGCCACGAGCTGCGGGCCGAGCGTCGCCTGGTTCGGGGGCGGGCTCCACGTCATGTTCCAGACCTGATCGGGGGTGCGGACGTACTTCTCCGGGTTGCGGTGGCAGTCGAGGCAGAAGCCCATCTCGAAGGCGTTGGCCCGGTAGGTCATCTGCATGGCCGTGACCTCGCCGTGGCAGGTGGAGCAGCCGATGCCCTTCGTCACGTGGACCGAGTGATTGTAGTACACGTAGGACGGCAACTTGTTCAGGCGCCGCCATTGCAGCGGCTCGCCGCTGGCATAGCTGTCGCGCACGGGCTTCAGCATGTCCGAGCCCGACCAGACCTGGGAATGGCAGGTCATGCAGGTATGGGTCGGCGGGAGGCCGGCGGTCGCCTCCTTCTCCACCGTCGTGTGGCAGTAGCGGCAATCGATGCCGAGCTCGCCCGAATGGTGCTTGTGGCTGAACGGCACCGGCTGCTGGGGCGCGATCCCGACGCCCGTCACGTAGTCCGAGCGCACGATGCCGGCCGCCACGATCGGCACACCCGCCAGGCACGCGACCCCGGTGAGGAGGACGAGGCGGTAGATCGCGTCCGCGCCGGGCGTGAAGAGCTGCGCCATCAGCCCTCCTTCCGCGTCGGGAACGCGCCCACCGTCGCGCCGGTCGGCTCTCCGGTCCAGGGTCCTGGCTGCGTCAAACGATCGGTCCGTTCTTCGACTGGCCGCGTACCGGTCGGCGGGGCAGTGCCGGCCCGCGCCGCAGCAGAAGAGAGGGCACGGGGGCCGGGCCGGCAATGCGACCGCGGCGCGCTGCGGCCTGGAATGCGAAAAATTCCAGCGCGCGGGCTTTCCCGACCCCTTCGCCTACTCCCTCTGCGCCCGAGGGTGTGCTGCCGCGCTTTGCCGCGCGCGCCGGGTCCACTATGCGCGGATCGGGGGACCGGAGGTTTGATCCGGCACCGTGGGCGGGCAGCAACGAGGCGGCATGGAATCGGACCCGATCCACCTGAGCTGGCGCGCCGCCCGGCGCCAGCACGCCGCGGCCCTGGCGCTCGGACTGGGGGCCGGCGCGCCGCTCTGCGCCCTGGCCCTGCTCTGCCTGCGCGACCTCTTGGCCACGATGCTGCGCGACGAGGCGGCCGTCCTCCCCTTCCTGCGCGTCGTGGTCCCGTTGCAGGATACGCGGCCGGACCTCGTCCTGGCGCCGGGCTGGCTCCTGACGCCGCCCCAGCTCGAACTCGCCGCCTTCCTGTCCCTCGCCGGCACGGCGCTGGCGCTCGCCGGGATCGGCTGGATCGTGGCACGGCTCTGCTTCTCCGCCCAGGCGCGGGCGACGGGGCGCCTGCGCGGGGCGGTGACCGAGGCCATCCTCGAGGCGCCCGCGGGCGCCCGCGAGGAGGCGCGCGGGCTCGCCGACCTCAGCGGCCGGACGCTCGCCCAGCTCGACGGGCTGCTCGCGGTCGGCCTGGTCCTGCCGGGATTCGCGGCGGGCGCGGCCCTGCTCAGCCTCGCCCTCGCGGCGCTCGCCGCCCCGCGCCTCGTGCCCGTGGCGGGGATCGGGCTCGTCGCGCTCGGCCTCGCCCACGCTCTGATCCTCGCCCGCACCCGGCGCCGCAGCGCCCTGCGCCAGGAGGCGGGCGCGACGGCGCAGCACACGCTCGTGGACCTCGTGCGCCGCCTGCCCGCGATCCGCCGGCACGGGGCGGCCTCGCTGGAGCGGGCGCGGCTCGCCGCCAAGGTGCGGCGC
>NZ_LSIX01000173.1:0-8729 GCF_001556475.1 Methylobacterium sp. CCH5-D2
CCGCCAGGCCCACCCGGCCACGGCGCGGGCCCCGGCATCGAGCGCCCCCTCGACGGCCGGGACCGTCCGGGCGAGCCACAGCGTCCGGCGCGCCGGGGCCTCGGTGACGGCTTCCAGCCCGGCGGCGAGCCGCGCGGGGAGCGCGCCGAGCGCGGGCGCGCCACTCCACCCCCGCGCCGCGCCGAGACCGAGCCCGAGCAGTCCGGCGGCGACGCCGAGCCTGCGCCACCCCGCCTCGGTCTCGGGCGCGGCGAAGGGCAGAGCGGCGCCGAACCGTCCGGCCAACAGCCAGCCGAGCCCGGCGGCGGCGAGCGCGAGCAAACCCATGCCGGTCCGCATCGCCCAGCGGGGCTTGCGCGGGCCGACCGTGCCGCGGCGCCTCCCGAGGAAGGTCGCGGCCCCCGCACGCCCGATGTAAATCCCGCCGAGCAGGACGAGCAGGACGACCAGGGACCCAGTCCCCGGGCCGTGCCGCGACGCGACCGCGAGGATTGCCTCCTCGCTCAGGAACCCGGACAGGGGCGGCACGCCGGCCAACGACAGGGCCGCGACCAGAAAGGCGGCGCCGGCGAACGGCAGCGCGCGAGCGAGGCCGCCGAGTCGACCGAGGGCGCGCGTGCCCGCCCGTTCCTGCACGATGCCCGCGGCGAGGAACAGGGTCGATTTGAAGGCGGCGTGCGCCGCGAGGTGGAAGGCGGCCGCGCGCGGGCCGCCCAGGCCGAGGGCCACCATCATTTCGCCGAGCTGCGAGCAGGTGGACCAGGCGAGCACCCGCTTCAGGTCCGCCTCGGCGGTCGCGATGAGGCCGGCGGCGAGCGCCGTCGCGGCCCCGATCCAGAAGAGGGTGTCGAGCGCGACGGGCGACGCCGCGAAAACCGGGTACAGGCGCAGCACGAGGAACACGCCGGCGGCCACCATCGTGGCGGAGTGCAGCAGGGCCGAGACCGGGGTTGGCCCGACCATCGCGTCGGGGAGCCAGCCGGAAAGCGGTAGCTGGGCGCTCTTGCCGACCGCGCCGGCCAGCATGAGGAGCGCCGTGGCGGTGACCGTGCCGGGGGCGATCCGGCCCCCCTCGACGGCACCGACGAGGACGTCGACGTCCGTGGTCCCTACGGCGGCGAGCGCCAGGAGCCAGCCCAGCAGGAGGCCCACGTCGCCGATCCGGGTCATCAGGAACGCCTTGGCGGCGGCCTCGGCGGCGCCAGGCTCCGCATGGTCGAAGCCGATCAGGAGGAACGAGGCGAGCCCGACCAGTTCCCAGGCCGCGAACAGGAGCGCGAGGGAGTTCGACAGCACGAGCGCCAGCATGGCGCCGACGAACAGGCCGAGCTCGGCGAAGAAGCGGGGCCGGTCGTCCCTTCCGGCCATGTACCCGAGGCTGTAGAGGCCGACGCAGAACGCGACGCCCGCGACCACCGCCGCGACGAACCACGTGAGCGGCGTCGCCGCGAGCCCGACGGTCAGCCGATAGCCGCCGCTCTCGAACCAGGTCGCCGACAGGGCGGCATCGGACGGCAACGACGCGAGGCTGGCGAGCGACAGGGCGACGGCGCCCACGACGAGCCCCCCGCCGCCCCAGGGCAGGCGGCGACCGATGCCGAGGGCGGCCGTGGCCGCGAGGAGCGGCAGGAGCGGGATGGCGAGCAGGACGGTCATCGCTTCAGGTCGGCGTAGGCGTCGACCTCGGACGTCCGGCGCTGCCGGTACAGCAGCAGGACGAGGGCGAGCCCGATGGCCATCTCGACGGCGCCCACCGTGACGACCAGGATGGCGAGGATCTGCGCGGAATAGTCGCCCGGCGCGGTGAACCGCCAGAACGCGACGACGTTCAGGCCGATGGCGTTGAGGAGCACTTCGACGCCCATCAGGATCATGACCGCCGAGCGCTGGGCGACCACGGTGTAGAGGCCGATGGCGAACAGAAGCGCGCCGACGACGAGGTAGGCGGTCAGCGGTACCGTCATCCGATATGTCCCCCGTTCCGGTGGTGGGCCTCTTGCTCGTCCGGGCGCTCCGCCACCCGATCCGGGGTCGCGAGCGGCGCGAGGCGGTCGTTCCGGATCGGCTCGGGCTTGGCGTCGACAGCGACCTTGGCGGCGCGCGAGGCGTCGTCCGGGTAGGCCGAGGGCCGGGCGAGCAGCACGGCGCCGAAGATGCCGATCAGGATCAGGAAGCCGGCGCCCTCGAAGGCGACCATGTACTTCTCCATGAGGAGATGCCCGACCCGGCGTGCCGAGTCCGCGTCCGGCACCGCCTCGGGCATCGCCGGCCAGGCCGGCCGCAAGACCAGCATCCCGACGAGCACGGCCCCGACGCAGAGGGCGAGCCAGGCCGCGACGGGGCGCACGGGCGTCACCATCGACATGTCCATGCCACCCATGTCCATGCCGCCATGACCGCCCCCGTGCGCGTGGTCGTGCCCGTGGGAAGCCTGTCCGTGTTGGTGGGCCGCGCGCTCGCCGTGCCCGCCCTGGGCCTCGTGCGGCATGGCTTTCGCCGCCCCGTCGTGCGCGTGGGCGTGGTCGCCGCTCGCCGCGCCGCCGTGCCGGGGCCGGTGGCCGCCGGAGTGGCCCTCGTGGTGTCCGGTGGCGGCGGCTTGGTCGCCGGCTTCGCCCTGCCGGTGGCCGTCCTGCCCGACCTCCGCGGGCTGGCGCGGGACGAGCCCCTTGCTGAACCAGCGCTCCAGCGGGGCCATGTCCATGCCAGCCATCATCGCCCCGCCCGGGTCGTGCATGACCAGCACCATGAACAGGATCATGACGAGGAAGCCGCCGATGTACATCATGACCTGGAGCAGCCCGATCAGGTCGGCGGACAGCAGGATGAACAGGCCGGCGACCCCGATGAAGGAGGCCATCAGGAAGATGCCCGAGCGGAACATGCTCATGGTCGTGGTCATGCCGAGCGCGCCCGCGACCGCGACGAAGGCGCAGACCAAAAAGGCGGTGAGCTCGAAGGCGGCGGTCATGCCCGTGGTCCCACGCCGAGAAGGATCAGGCCGCCGACGAGGAGCACGTTGACGAGACCCGCCGGGATCAGGACCTTCCAGGACAGCGCCAGCATCCCGGCCGTCGAGAACGGCCGGACGCAGCGTCCGAGCCCCAGCATCAGCGCCATCAGGGCGTAGGTCTTGGCCAGCATCCAGGCCCAGCCCGGCAGCCACGGCCCGGACGGCCCCCCGAGGTAGAGCACCGCCCCGACCGCCGCGACGACGAGGAGCACGCCGGCGAGGGCGACCCGCCACAGGAGGCCGGACCAGCCCCCGGCCGCGCCGAGCACGCCGCCGCCGATGGATCCGGCGAACGGCTCCAGGAACGGGGCGCGGTAGGACTGCATCAGCCCCGTGACGAGGTAGAGGAGGAAGCCCGTGGGCTGCAGGACGACGAACCACAGGTCTCGCTGCGCCTCGACGACGGCGACCGTCGACAAGGAGCGTGCCATCATGACCACGCCGACATAGGCCAGGCCGAGCGGCACCACGTAGGCGACGAGTTGGGCCACGATGCGGTAGCAGGCCTCCACGGCGTCGGGCGTGTTCGCGCCCCAGCCGGCGAGCGCCAGGCCAAGTACGACGAAGTCGACGACGACGATGACGTAGAAGAGGCCGACGCCGAGATCCCGGCCGATCAGACCCGGCCCGAACGGGATGACCACCATGGCAAGCGCGACCCCGCCAAGCGCCACCGCCGGCCCGGCCGGCAGCAGCCAGCGGTCGGCGTTGGGCAGGTCCAGGCCGCGCCTGAGGTCGACGTCGCGCGCCGGCCCGGCCTCCAGGCCCCGCCGCGAGAAGAGGCGCTCGACCGCAAGGGTCAGGGCGGCGCCTCCGAGGAGCGCAGCCAGCACCGCCGCGGCGCTCGCCACTACTCCCATCGCAGGCCGCCCATGCCCCAGGCGTAGGCGATGCCCGCCGAGAGGAGCGCGATGAACACCAGCATGTCCAGGAACGCGGTCACGCCGATATCGGCGAAGACGACCGCCCAGGGATACATGAAGATCATCTCCATATCGAAGGCGAGGAAGATCAGCGCGTATACGGCGTAACCGAAGCGGAACTGCGCCCAGGCCTGGGGTGCACGGCTCGTCCGCCTCGGGACCCGCGCGAATGCCGCCGCGGCCAGCAGCGCGAGGCCGGCGGTCATCAGCAGCACCAGCGCCACGAACGCGTAGTCGCTCACGGTCGACCCCGGCAGCGGTTCCATCCTTGCTCCTCCCCTCCCTCGACGGGCTTCGCTCGCCAGGCCCGGGCCACGGGACCGCACCGCCCCTGCGCCTGGAACCGATGTCGCGACGGCGGGATACGCCCCGGCCTTCCTCAATCTTCCTTGAACGCCCGCCGGACCTGATCGTTGAGGGGCTTCGTCAGGTAGGAGAGCACCGTCCGCTCGCCCGTCTGGATGAAAACCTCGGCCGGCATGCCCGGCACGAGCTTGATCCCCTTGAGCCGCGCGACGTGGTCCGGTTCCGGCTTGACGTGGACCTTGAAGAAGCTCGTGCCCGTCTTCTCGTCCGTGATCTGGTCGGCGGCGACGAGGCTGACCGTGCCCTCGATCTCCGGGGTGGTCCGCTGGTTGAACGCGGTCAGGCGCAGCACGGCCTTTTGTCCGAGCCGGACCTGGTCGATGTCCTTCGGGGCGACCTTCGCCTCGATCACGAGCGTGTCCGCCCTCGGGACGATCAGCATGATGGGTTCGCCCGGGCTGACCACCCCGCCGATGGTGTGGACGGCGAGTTGATGGACCATGCCGTCCTGCGGGGCCCGGATGTCGATGCGCTTGAGCTGGTCCTCGGCCGCGACCCGCTTCTCGACGAGCTCGGCGATCTTGCCCTGCACCTCGCTCAACTCCTTCGCCACCTCGCTGCGCAGGTCCTGGTCGACCTGGATCACCTGGAGCTCGGTTTCGGAGATCTTTCCCTTCGCCTGCGCGACGGAGGCGACGAGCTGCCCGTGCTCGCCCTCCAGGCGGGCGGCGTCGCGCTCCAGGGCGGTCACGCGCTGGATGGGGACCAGGTTCTTGCGCCAGAGGTCGCGCACGCCTTCGAGCTCGCGGTTGATCAACTCGGTCTCGCGCCGCTTGCCGGCGATCTGGCCCGTCAGGCCCTGGATCTCCTCCCGGAGCTGGCCGGTCCTCTCCTTCAGCTGCGCCTTCTGGCCCGCGCGGGCGTCCCGGCGCAGCTCGAACAGCCGGGTCTCGCCTGCCATCACCCTCCCCGCCTCCGGGTCGCCTTGGGCGCGGCCCCGGAGGACGGCCGCGAACGAGACCCGGGGGGCGCCGTCGCGTTCCGCCTCCAGGCGGCCCTGGCGCGCGGTCAGCTCGGCCAGGCTCTTGTCGACGACGGCGAGGTTGGCGCGGGTCACGGTCTCGTCCAGCCGCATGACGACCTGGCCGGCGCGCACGAGGTCGCCGTCCCGGACCCGCAACTCGCCCACCACGCCTCCGGTGGGGTGCTGCACCTTCTTGACGAAGGAATCGACGACGAGCGTCCCCGGTGCCACGACAGCGCCGGCGAGCTCGGTGGTGGCCGCCCACCCCCCGAGGCCGACGGTGAGCAGGGCGGCGGCCGCCAGGCTCAGGACGAGGTGGCGCCGGACGGAGCGGCGGATGTCCCAAGGGCGCTGCGCGCTCATGCCCGCGCTCCTTCTGACAGGGCCCCTTCGGCGTCGGCGACCACGCGCAGCGGCACCGGTCTCTCGGATGGCGGGCGCTCCTTGCCCTCGACCCGAGGCAGCCGGGCGCTCGCGGCCGCGGCCGGGCGCTTCAGGGCGGACAGGACCTCATCCTTGGGCCCGAAGGCGCGGACCCGGCCGTCCGCCATGAACAGCACGCGATTGACCGCCGCGAGGGCGCTCGGGCGGTGGGCTACGATGATCACGGTGCCGCCGCGGGCGCGCACGTCCCGAATCGCGCGGTTCAGGGCGTCCTCGCCCTCCGCGTCGAGGTTGGAGTTCGGCTCGTCGAGGACGACGACGAACGGCTCGCCGTAGAGGGCGCGCGCCAGCGCGATGCGCTGGCGCTGCCCTCCCGACAGGGCGGCCCCGCCTTCGCCGATGGGCGTGTCGTAGCCCCTCGGCAAGGAGCACACGAGGTCGTGGACGCCGGCGGCGCGTGCGGCGGCGACGATGGCCTCGGAGGGCGCGTCCGGGTCGAAGCGCGCGATGTTCTGCGCCACCGTGCCGGCGAAGAGTTCGACGTCCTGCGGCAGGTAGCCGATGTGCCGGCCCAGCACCTCCGGCGGCCACTGGTCGAGGGTGGCGCCGTCGAGCCGGACGCAGCCGCGGAGCGGCGCCCAGATCCCGACCAGGGCACGGATGAGCGAGGACTTGCCGGAGCCGCTGGCACCGATGACGCCGAGCCCCTCGCCGGCCCGCAGCGAGAAGGTGGCGTCTTCGACGAGGGCATGTTCGAGCCCGGGGGCCGTGACCGTCACGGCCTCGACCCGGACGCTCTCGCAGGGGGGCGGCAGGGCGACGCTCAACCGCTCGCTCGGGAACGAGGCGAGGAAGGCCTTGAGGCGCCCCCAGCCCTGTCGGGCCGCCACGAGCGATTTCCAGTGCGCCACCGCCAGCTCCACCGGGGCCAGGGCCCGGGCGACCAGGATCGAGCTCGCGATCATGATGCCGCCCGTCGCCTCGCCCGCGATCACGAGGTAGGCGCCGACGCCGAGCACCAGGGATTGCAGGGTAAGGCGCAGCACCTTGGCCAGGGCCCCGAACCCGCCGGCGACGTCCGATATGCGCCGCTGGGCCACGAGGTTGCGCTCGCTCGCCTCGGCCCAGATGTCGCCCGTGCGCGGGGCCATACCCATTGCCCGCAGAACCTCGGCATTGCGCCGGCCGGCCTCTGCCAGGGTGTAGCGCTGTCCGGCCGCTGCGGCCGCTGCCCGCGACGGACGGCGGGTCAGGAGGTCCGTGACGAGGGTGATGGAGACGAGAAGCAGCGCACCCCCCAGCACCGCCGCGCCGATCCAGGGGTGGAAGGCGAAGCAGAGCAGCAGGTAGAGGGGGATCCAGGGCAGGTCGAACAGGGCGGCCGGCCCCGGGCTCGACAGGAAGGTGCGAACCTGGTCGAGGTCGCGCAGCGGCTGCAGTCCGTCGCCGTGACGCGAGGCGACGAGCGGGGCCTGCACCACGGCGTCGTAGGTGCGGCGCCCGAACGCCCGGTCCACGGACGCGCCGATCCGGACGAGGAGGCGGTTGCGCAGCACGTCGAATAGGCCCTGGAAGCCGTAGAGGACGAGAACGATGGCGGCGAGCCCGAGCAGCGTGGGCACGCTGCGGCTCGGCAGCACCCGGTCGTACACCTCCAGCATGAACAGCGAGCCGGTGAGATAGAGCAGGTTCACCAGGGCGCTCAGCAAGCCGACGCCGAGGAGCGCGCCCCCGATGCCGGGACGCACCTCGGCCGTCGTGGAAGACGGTTCGTCATCGTTGGCCGCCACGGCGTTGTTCGCGAGCGCGGTTGGCTGCATGTCGTTCTGCCTCATGCGAGGGGGCTGGCGCGGGATGGCCGGGCGGCCTTCCAGGTGCGGGCCGGGCAGCGCGAAGCACCCGGCCGCGCGGCCCCACGCATGAGCGCGGGGCCGCACCCGCTCAGGCGAGCATGTAGTCGTGCTCCGGGCTGGCGGACGCCGTCGCGGTCTCCTGGAAGATCAGCCTGGAGCCCTCGCCCGTGATGGCCGGGTCGTCGATGAAGGAGCCTCTCGTCCCGTCGTCGGCATTCCACATGAAGTCGTCCTGCGCGAGATCGCTCGTCTTCAGCCCCTGGAGCAGGATCGAGCCGTCGCCCTCCGTCGTCGTCCAGCTGACGCGCACCCCGCCCGAGACGTCGGCGACCGTGACCTCGTCCGGCGTGATGTCGCGGAAGGCGATATGGTCGAACGCGCCCGGACCGGCGTCGAAGCCGCCGGAAACGATGTCGTTGCCGGTGTCCGGACCGACGATGAAGGCGTCGGCGCCGTCGCCCCCGTTCAGCACGTCGTCGCCCCGGCCGCCGTCGAGCATGTCGTGGCCGGCCCCGGCGTAGAGCACGTCGTTGCCGTTCTCGCCCATCAGGTTGTCGGCCTGGTCCCCACCGTAGAGCTGATCGGCGCCGCGGCCCCCCATGAGGTGGTCCTGCCCCTCTCCGCCGTCGAGGACGTCGCGTCCGGCGTCGCCGGACAGGTCATCGTCCCCCGCGCCGCCGGAAAGATGGTCGGCGCCATCCTGGCCATAGTAGAAGTCGCGGTCGGCCGTACCCTCGAAGGCGTCCCGGCCCGCCGTGCCGACCTTCACGTTGAACTCGTCGAAGCGGAAGGCATCCTCGGCGGTCGTCGCGCTGCCCGCGTCGGGGGCGGAGAGGTTGCCGCCCTCGTCCTTGATGAACTTGTCGGCCGTGACGGTCTCGGCGTCGGCGCCGGTCGGACGGATGACCTGGCGATCGTCGGTGAACATGAAGTCGTCCTGGGCGAGCTGCGACTTCTCGAACCTGGCCAGGAGGACCGACCCCCCCTCGCCCACATCCCAGCTGATCCGCACGCCGGCGTCGGTGTCCTCGAAGCGAAGGTCCTCGGCGTTCAGGCCGCGGACGGCCAGGTGGTCGAACATGCCGGGGCCGCCCTGGAAGTCCTGGATCACGTCGTCGCCGCTGTCGGGGCTGATGACGAAGGCGTCGCCGCCGGGCCCGCCTATCAGGATGTCATCGCCGGCGCCGCCCTCAAGGTCGCCGTGGCCGACCCCTTCGTCGAGGTAGTCG
>NZ_LSIX01000174.1:0-4150 GCF_001556475.1 Methylobacterium sp. CCH5-D2
GGCGGGCTTCTACGAGGCGCCGCTCGCCTTCGCCTTCCCGCCGGCCTTCATGCGCGAGGCGCGCATCCGCGTCGCCGCGGAGTGGCGGCCCGACGACCTCGCGGCCGTCACGGCGCTCGCGGGCGCCGGACGCCTGTCGCTCGACGGGCTGATCACCCACCGGGCCCCGGCGCGGGAGGCGCAGGCGGCCTACCGCACCGCCTTCACCGACCCGGCCTGCCTGAAGATGGTGCTCGACTGGAGGGCTACCGCATGAACCTGCACCTCAACACGGCGGCGCTCCGCGCGGAGGCGGCCATCGAGCCCGAGGCGCCCGCGACCGGCGAGGCCAAGAACGAAGCCAAGCGCGAGACCCAGATCATCGCGATCTACGGCAAGGGCGGCATCGGCAAGTCGTTCACGCTGGCCAACCTCTCCTACATGCTGGCGCGCCAGGGCAAGCGGGTGCTGCTGATCGGCTGCGACCCGAAGAGCGACACCACCTCGCTGCTCTTCGGCGGCCGGGCCTGCCCGACCATCATCGAGACCTCGACGAAGAAGAAGCTCGCGGGCGAGCAGGTCGCGATCGGCGACGTCTGCTTCAAGCGCGACGGCGTCTTCGCGATGGAGCTGGGCGGTCCCGAGGTCGGGCGCGGCTGCGGCGGGCGCGGCATCATCCACGGCTTCGAGCTCCTCGAGAAGCTCGGCTTCCACGAGTGGGGCTTCGACTACGTGCTGCTCGATTTCCTGGGCGACGTGGTCTGCGGCGGCTTCGGCCTGCCGATCGCCCGGGACATGTGCCAGAAGGTCATCGTGGTCGGCTCGAACGACCTGCAATCGCTCTACGTCGCCAACAACGTCTGCTCGGCGGTCGAGTATTTCCGCAAGCTCGGCGGCAATGTCGGCGTCGGCGGCCTCGTGATCAACAAGGACGACGGCACCGGCGAGGCGCAGGCCTTCGCGGAGGCCGCGGGCATCCCGGTGCTCGCCGCGATCCCGGCCGACGAGGATATCCGGCGCAAGAGCGCGAACTACCAGATCGTGGCCGAGCCCGACGGGCGCTGGGGGCCGCTCTTCGCCGAACTCGCGCAGAATGTCGGGGCGGCCCTGCCCCACCGGCCGCGCCCGCTCAGCCAGGACGCGCTGCTCGGCCTGTTCTCGGGCGAGACGGTCGGGCGCGACGTGGTGCTGGAGCCGGCCTCGCTGGCCGACATGTGCGGCGTCGAGATCGCGCAGAAGCCTTCCCTCGAAGTCGTCTACGACGAGGGCTGACGCGCATGGCCGTCTCCCTCGACATCGCGGACCTGCGGGCGCGGCGGCGGCCCGCCGAGATCCCCGCGGCACCGGCGCCCGTTCCCGCACCGGAGCAGGGCGCCGCGCCGGAGCCCGGCTTCGCGCCGGAACCCGGTTCCGCCGACGGCCTCGGCTGCCACGGCGGCAAGGCCACGCTGCGGGCCGCCGCCGAGGCGGCCGGCCTCTCCGAGACGCTCGCGACCTACCGCCGGGACTACCCGGCCGGCCCCCACGACCAGCCGCAGAGCATGTGCCCGGCCTTCGGGGCGCTGCGGGTGGGCCTGCGCATGCGCCGCACCGCGACGCTGCTCTCCGGCTCGGCCTGCTGCGTCTACGGGCTGACCTTCACGGCGCATTTCTACGGGGCGCGGCGCAGCGTCGGCTACGTGCCGTTCAACTCCGAGACGCTCGTCACCGGCAAGCTGTTCGAGGACATCCGCGAGGCGGTCCACGAGGTGGCCCGCACGGGCGAGCACGACGCGGTGGTGGTGATCAACCTCTGCGTGCCCACCGCCTCCGGCGTGCCGCTCCGGCTCCTGCCCAAGGCGATCGACGGGGTGCGGATCATCGGCATCGACGTGCCGGGCTTCGGCGTGCCGACCCACGCCGAGGCCAAGGACGTGCTGGCCGGCGCGATGCTGGCCTATGCCCGCCAGGAGGCTGAGCGGGGGCCCGTGGCGGCGCCGCGCGGCGGGCGTTCCGAGCGCCCGAGCGTGACGCTGCTCGGCGAGATGTTCCCGGCCGATCCCGTCGTGATCGGGGGCCTGCTCGAACCGCTCGGCCTTGCGGCCGGCCCCGTGGTGCCGACGCGCGAGTGGCGCGAGCTCTACGCCGCCCTCGACGGCGCGGCGGTCGCGGCGATCCACCCGTTCTACGCGGCGAGCGTGCGCGAGTTCGCGGCGGCCGGGCGGCCGGTGGTCGGCTCCGCGCCGGTCGGCCACGACGGCACCGCGGACTGGCTCGAGGCCATCGGCAACGCCTGCGACGTGGCCCCCGCCGTGATCGCGGCGGCCAAGGCCCGCCTGCTGCCGCCGATCCGCGCCGCGATCGCCGCGAACCCGATCCGCGGCCGGATCACGCTCTCGGGCTACGAGGGCTCGGAGCTCTTGGTCGCCCGCCTCCTCGTCGAGAGCGGCGCGGAGGTCCCTTACGTCGGCACCGCCTGCCCGCGCACGCCCTGGTCCGAGCCCGACCGGGCCTGGCTCGAAGAGCGCGGCGTCGCGGTGCGCTTCCGCGCCTCGCTGGAGGACGATCTCGCCGCGCTCGCGGCGTTCCGGCCCGACCTCGCGATTGGCACCACACCGGTCGTCCAGAAGGCCAAGGAGGGCGGCACGCCGGCCCTCTACTTCACCAACCTGATCTCGGCCCGGCCCCTGATGGGCGTGGCGGGCGCGGGCTCGCTCGCAGAGGTCGTCAACGCCGCGATGGGCAACCGCGACCGCTTCGCGGCGATGCGCGGCTTCTTCGAGGGCGTCGGCACCGGCCACGCCGCCGGGATCTGGCAGGAGCGGCCCCGAGCGAAGGCCGCCGTGACGATGGCACGCGCCCCCGAGCGCCCGATCGGGGAGATGGCCTGATGCTCGTCCTCGATCACGACCGGGCCGGAGGGTACTGGGGCGCCGTCTACGTCTTCGCGGCGGTGAAGGGCCTGCAGGTCGTCATCGACGGTCCCGTGGGCTGCGAGAACCTGCCGGTCACCGCGGTGCTGCACTACACCGACGGCCTGCCGCCCCATGAATTGCCGATCGTGGTCACGGGGCTGGCCGAGGAGGAACTCGGCCGCCACGGCACGGAAGGGGCGATGAAGCGGGCGCACGCGGCGCTCGACCCCGCGCAGCCCAGCGTCGTCGTCACCGGCTCGATCGCCGAGATGATCGGCGGCGGCGTCACCCCCGAGGGCACCGGGCTGCAGCGCTTCCTGCCGCGCACCATCGACGAGGACCAGTGGCAGGCCGCCGACCGGGCGATGTCCTGGCTCTGGCAGGAATACGGGGCCAAGCGCTACGCGAAGAAGGGCATCCCGAAGCGGCCCGCGCGCAAGGAGGGCCAGCGCCCCCGGGTCAACATCGTCGGCCCGGCCTACGGCAGCTTCAACATGCCGAGCGATCTGGCCGAGATCCGGCGGCTCGTCGAGGGGATCGGCGCCGAGGTCAACCTCACCTTTCCGCTCGGCTGCCACCTCTCGGAGGTTCCCCGCCTCGTCGAGGCCGACGCCTCGGTCTGCCTCTACGGCGAGTTCGGCCCCGCCCTCTGCGAGAGCCTGGAGCGGCCCTGGCTGCGCGCCCCGATCGGGGTGCTCGCCACCACCAAGTTCCTGCGGGCCCTAGGCGAGATCCTGGGCCTCGACCCCGAGCCCTTCATCGAGGCCGAGCGCCACACCACGATCAAGCCGGTCTGGGACCTCTGGCGCTCGGTGACGCAGGACTTCTTCGGCACGGCGAGCTTCGGCATCGTGGCGACCGAGACCTACGCGCGCGGCGTGCGCCGCTTCCTCGCCGACGAGATGGGCCTGCCCTGCGCCTTCGCGATCGGCCGCAGGCCCGGCGCGAAGACCGACAACGCGGCCGTGCGCGCCGCGATCCACGAGCGCCCCCCGCTCGTGCTGCTGGGCTCCTACAACGAGCGCCAGTACCTCGCGGAAGCCGGGGGCCGGGCGGCCTACATCCCGGCCTCGTTCCCCGGCGCGATCGTCCGGCGGCACACCGGCACGCCCTTCATGGGCTACGCGGGCGCGACCTACCTCGTGCAGGAGGTCTGCAACGCGCTCTTCGACGCGCTCTTCCACATCCTGCCGCTGGGGCGCGACCTCGACGCGGTCGCGGCGACGCCCGCCCGCGAGGCGGCCGAGCTCGCCTGGGAGGAGCCCGCCCGCGCCCGC
>NZ_LSIX01000175.1:0-1407 GCF_001556475.1 Methylobacterium sp. CCH5-D2
CATGTCGACGAAGCCGACGCCGGTCGGCACGCCCGCCGCGCTGTAGCCGACGAAGAGCGGGGTGAGCGCGTTGGTCTGCGCGTAGAGGGCGGTACTGGAATTGCCGGTCGCGGCGGCCGCGACCGCCGCGGTCTGGGCGGAGAAGAGCGGCGAGCGGCGGAAGCTCGGATCCTCCATCGAGATGGTCGCCGAGAAGCCGTTGCCGAGCGTCGCGGTGTAGGCCGCGAGGTTCGTCGAGGCGACGTCGGAGCTCATCGACGAGGCGATGATCTCGAAGTCGTGGGCGTAGAGATCGTAGAAGGACGAGGCGCGGCCGGCGGTGAAGCCGGCGAACTGGATGAAGGCCTTGTCGGTGTTGAAGTATTGCTGCACCCGGCCGAAGCCGTCGGTGCCCAGCGCCGGGAAGGCGTTGGCGATGCGGTTCTGGGTGCCCGAGTGGATGGTCGGGATGCCGGTGCGGCTCGCCGCCTCGAGGCGCAGGAAGGCGCGCAGCGTGCCGTAATCGGTCTTGGTCCGGGCATCGATGTTGATACGGGCGAGGCCCCGATAGCCGCTGTAGTCGCCCGGTCCCGCCGCCGTGGTGCCGCCGTTCCGGCTGTACGAGGCTTGGTAGCCGTACTCGAAACGGGCGCGGCCCGACAGGCGCAGGCAGGTGTCGGTGCCGGGGATGTAGAAGAAGCCGTTGCCGTAGGTCGAGCAGACGCGCACGTACTCGATCGGGGCGGCTTTCTTGACCGGAAGGTCGGCGGCCTGGGCGGCAGGCAGCCCGAGGAGGCTCGCCGCCGACGCGAGCAGGATCCTGTCGATGGAACGCATGATGTCTCCCCCCTTGTTCTGATTCTCGGCACGCGCCCGTCATCGCCCGAAGAACAACTTCGGGACGCCGGGATATCGGCATGTGACTTGAGCGCCGAATTGTATTCCGTGACTACGGAACACTCGTTATTAGGACGATCGTCCGTTCCAACCGCAAGCGTGTTCTTGCAGAGACCTGCGCGCGGCTGTATTTCTGTATTGTTTCTGCAACACGTCGAGGTTGCGCGCACGGCTGCGCCGCGCGCGGCGGCGGTGGCCGCGCGCGGGATGCCCCGAACGGTCGCGCACGCCGCAGCGGCGGCCCAACTCCGGTGCTAGAACACCCAGAGCCGGTCGGGCGGGCATTCGAGCCAGTGCGGGCCGGGGCCCGCGCGCCGGTCGGACAGGACGCGCACGGTCTGGCCGCCGCAGCGGAACAGATGCTCGAACTGGTTGCCGAGATAGATCGAGGTCTCGTACTCGGCCGGCAGCCGGTTCTCGCCGGCCCCCTCGGCGAGGCGCACCGCCTCCAGGCGGATCACGCCCTTGCCGGCGGGCGTCCCGCCATCCGCCCGGTCGACGCCCCAGAGGCGGTGGCCGCCGAGATCGACC
>NZ_LSIX01000176.1:0-908 GCF_001556475.1 Methylobacterium sp. CCH5-D2
GTGGGGGCCTCCTCCTCGGCCACCGCGAGGCCGGCGCTGGCGCCGCTACGAGCCCGGCATGGGCGACCGGGCCGCCGCGCGGCGGGTGATGGAGCGCGACCTGCGCCGGGCGCTCGGCGCGGGCGGCCTCGCGCTGCACTACCAGCCGATCTTCCGGGTCCGCGGAGGCGCGCTCGTGGGGTTCGAGGCGCTGCTGCGCTGGCGCCTGCCCGATGGCCGGACGGTCCCGCCCGCCGAGTTCATCCCGCTCGCCGAGGAGATCGGGCTGATGCCCGAGGTCGGCGCCTGGGTGCTGAAGGAAGCCTGCGCGACGGCCGCGGGCTGGCCGGCGCACCTCACGGTCGCGGTCAACGTCTCGCCGACGCAGCTGCGCAGCGCGGCCTTCCTGGCCGGCGTCGAGACGGCGCTGGCGGGCTCCGGGCTGCCCGCCTCACGGCTGGAGCTGGAGATCACCGAGACGGCGATCCTGGAGAACCGGGAGACGGCCCGCGACCTGCTCGGCCGCCTGCGGGCGCTTGGCACGATGCTGGCGCTCGACGATTTCGGCACCGGCTACTCGTCCCTGAGCTTCGTGCACAGCTTCCCGCTGACCCGGATCAAGATCGACCGCAGCTTCGTGCGCGAGCTGAGCGAGACCCCGCAATCGACCGCGATCGTGCGCGCGGTGGTCGGGCTCGCCCGGGGGCTGGGCATCGCGGTGACCGCGGAGGGCGTCGAGACCGAGGCGCAGCGCCGGCTGCTGGCCGAGGAGGCCGACCTCGACATCCAGGGCTTCCTCACCGGCCGGCCGATGGCGGCCGAGCATCTCGGGGCCTTCCTGGACGCGCCCGGGGGCCGGGCGGCCGCGGCCTGAAAGTTCTGGATTCCAAAGGTCGAGACCTTTGGCGGGTGCAGGGCAGAGCCCTGCT
>NZ_LSIX01000177.1:0-2255 GCF_001556475.1 Methylobacterium sp. CCH5-D2
CGGCATGAGCGTGTCGGCTGTCCGTCGCGGCCCCTGCCCGCTTGTAGCGGGCGGGCGCGCGGATCGCGAGGGGGCGGGCTGTCCCCTCCCCGCAGCGCGGCTCCGGGCGCGCGGCCCTGGCCCGCGTCGGGCCGGGCTGTTCGCCCCCGTCCGCGGCCCTACAAAGCCCGCCGGAACGATTGAAGGATCCGGATGGCCTCGACCGCGGCGACCCACGCGCCCTCCACCGCTCCCCGGCGCGGCGTGCCCCGCACGCCGCCGCCCGTGCTGGGCCGCAAGGCCGTGGCGGCGGTGGTGCTCGGCAACGCGCTCGAGTTCTACGACTTCACCGTCTACGCCTTCTTCGCCAAGGCGATCGGCGAGGCCTTCTTCCCGGCCCAGGACCCGACCCACAGCCTGCTCGCCTCGCTCGCCCTGTTCGGGGCCGGCTACGTAATGCGGCCGATCGGCGGCGTGCTGATCGGCGCCTTCGCGGACCGGGCGGGCCGCAAGCCCGCCATGCTGATCACCATCGGGCTGATGGCGCTCGGCATGCTGATGCTGGCCGCCTGCCCGACCTACGCGCAGATCGGCGGCTGGGCCCACGTGATCGTGATCGCCGGCCGGCTGATCCAGGGGCTTGCGCTCGGCGGCGAGGTCGGACCCGCCACCGCCTTCCTGCTCGAGGCCGCCTCCCCGCGCCGCCGCGGCTTCGTGGCGAGCTGGCAGATCGCCAGCCAGGGCTGCGCCGCCCTGCTCGCGGGCCTCGTCGCCACGGGCCTCGCCCTCGCGGTCGGCGACCGGGCCATGGCCGAGTGGGGCTGGCGCCTGATGTTCGGCCTCGGTCTCGCGGTGATCCCGGTCGGCCTCGTCATCCGCAGCCACCTGCCGGAGACGGCCGGCGCCGAGGCCGACCCGGCGGCGGCCGACAGCGTGCTCGGGGTGGTGCGGCGGCTCGTGGTCGGGCACGGCCGGCTCCTCGCCCTCACCTTCGTGGTGATCGCGGCCTCGACCGTCTCGAACGCGGTGGGCACCAACATGCCGGTCTATGCGGGCGCGACGCTGGGGCTGACCGAGACCGCCGCGAGCGCCGTGCCGATCGCGCTCGGCCTCGCCTCGGTCGCCTTCCCGCTGCTCGGCGGCTGGCTCGCGGACCGGATCGGCCGGCGCCCGGTGATGGTCTGGCCGCGGGTCGCCATCCTGGTGCTCGCCGTGCCGGCCTTCTGGTGGATGGCGCGCGCCGGCACGGCGACGAGCGTCTACGCCGTGACCTTCCTGCTCTCCGCGCTCTCCTCGATCAACGCGGCGGCGATCATCGTGGCCATCCCGGAAGCGCTGCCGCGGGCGGTGCGCAGCGCCGGGCTGTCGATCGTCTACGCGCTCTCGGTCTCGATCTTCGGCGGCAGCACGAACTACGTGGTGAACTGGCTGATCGCCGCCAGCGGCGACCGGCTCGCCCCGGCCTACTACCTCGCGGCCTTCAGCGTGGCCGGCACGCTGGCCGCCCTGATGCTGCCGGAGACGCGCGGGCGCGACCTCCTCGCCGACCGCGGGGCCCGGTGAGCGGTGCGGGGGGGCCTCCTGTGGCCCGGTGGTTCGCCCGCCACGAGTCCTCCCGCCACGAGTCCGCCCGCCACGACATGGCCCAGGATGGGTGCGAGACGGGCGCGTTCCCAACGCGCGAGGGCCGGACCCTGTCTCGTGACCTGCTGCGGCGGATCCTGATCTCCGCCTCCCTCTACCTCTTCGTCGCCGCCGCCGTGATGGCCGCGGCCTTCGTCCTCGACCGGATGGATCCGGACGCGGACGGCACGGTGGCGGATCTCGACTCCGATCCGGGCGCCGAGATCCTGACGACCTCCGCCACGCCCTGGACGCAGACGCGCTGACGCCGCGAACCCCGGGGGCGGGATCCGCACCGCCGTGCGGGCGAGGGCCGCGCGCGGGCGCGGCTTTCGCGCTACAAGCGGGGCATGGACAACGTCATCCGCCCGACCTTCGGCAGCCGCAGCCCTCGCTCCGACGCGCGATCCGGCCCGCCCGCGCCCGACGCGGTGCGGACGCTGCGCCTGCTCGGCCATGCCGGCGGCTACCGCGTCGGCCTGGTCGAGGACGCCGAGGCGACCGAGGGGCCCGTGCTCCGGGTCGTGCTCGGCGCCGAGGCCGGCGACGTGGTCGAGGCGGTCGCCGTGATGCCGGCGACGTCGGAGGGGGCGGTCGATGCCGAGATGGTCGGCATGGCGGTGCTGCGCACCCTGGAGATCGTGGGCGAGGAC
>NZ_LSIX01000017.1:0-1588 GCF_001556475.1 Methylobacterium sp. CCH5-D2
CCGACGTGGCGCAGCGAGGCGAAGTCGATCTTGAGCAGCATGGGGATGACCATGAGCCAGATCAGGACGGCGACCGGCAGGTTCACCTCTGCGATCTCGGCCGCGCCGACGGCGTGGAAGACGCCCGGCATGACGTGCCCGAGGGCGATGCCGGCCACGATGCAGAGGGCGACCCAGACGGTCAGGTAGCGCTCGAAGGTGCTCATGGGCTTCCTCAGGCGGTGGCGACGCGACGGCCGTGCGCGTCGATGACGCGCTCGCCGTCCTCCTTCATGAACGCACCCTGCTGGGCCGGCAGGAGGTCGAGCACCGCCTCGGAGGGCCGGCACAGGCGCACGCCCTTCGGGCTCACCACCAGCGGCCGGTTGAGCAGGATCGGGTGCGCCTCGATCGCGTCGAGCAACTGCGTGTCGCTCAGCGCCGGGTCCCCGAGGCTCAACTCGGCGTAGGGGGTGCCCTTCTCGCGCAGCACGTCCCGCACACCGAGTCCCGCGCGGGCCAGCAGCTGCTCGATGAGCGCCCGGCTCGGCGGCGCCTTCAGGTACTCGACGACGTGCGGCTCGATGCCGGCGTTCCGGATCATCGCCAGCGTGTTCCGCGAGGTGCCGCAGGCGGGGTTGTGGTAGATGACGACGTCGAACGCCTCAGGCATTGAGAGCTTCTCCGACAGGGCAATCGCAGGCGGACAGGGCGGCGACGGCCGGAGCGCAGACCTCGGGCCGGCCCTGGCAGCAGTCGCGCATCAGGAAGGCGATCAGGTTGGACAGGCCGGCGTAGGCGGCGCTGTAGATGATCGACTTGCCCTCGCGCCGGGAGGTGATCAGGCCGGCGTGCGAGAGTTCCTTCAGGTGGAAGGACAGGTTGGTGCTCGTGGCCCCGACCTCGATCGCCAGCGCCCCAGCCGCGAGGCCGTCCGGACCGGCGGTGACGAGGGCGCGCACGACCCGGAGCCGGTGCTCCTGGCCGAGGGCCGCGAAGGCCGCGAGGGCTTGCCGTTCGTCCATCGCTTGTTCACTAATGATCCAACAAATCAACCTTCGTTGAAGCGTAGAGAACGAGGACGTCTTGGACAAGCCCCAGCAGCCCTTTGTCGATGGGATCCCGAACCTCTCCGAGGCGCATTTCGCGGTGCCGACCGCCGAGCGGCTGCAGGTGCCGGCCGCGTTCACCCACGCGCCGCGCTTTCTGATCCTCTACGGCTCGCTCCGGGCGCGCTCGTTCAGCCGGTTCCTGGCCTACGAGGCGGCCCGGCTCTTGGAGGCGATGGGCGGCGAGGTCAGGCTCTTCCACGCCCACGGCCTGCCGCTGCCCGACGACGCGACGGCCGACCACCCGAAGGTGCAGGAGCTCCGACGGCTCTCGATCTGGTCCGAGGGGCAGGTCTGGGTCTCGCCGGAGCGGCACGGCAACCTGACCGGCGTGATGAAGAGCCAGATCGACTGGCTGCCGCTGAGCGAGGGCTCGGTGCGGCCGACGCAGGGGCGCACGCTCGCGGTGATGCAGGTCTCGGGCGGCTCCCAGTCGTTCAACGCGGTGAACAGCCTGCGGGTGCTGGGCCGCTGGATGCGGATGATCACCATCCCGAACC
>NZ_LSIX01000178.1:0-4732 GCF_001556475.1 Methylobacterium sp. CCH5-D2
CGTCTTCGTCAAGCGCGAGAGCCAGGACGCCACCGCCTGGGTCTCGCTCGGCGGCGTCTCCTCCCCGGTCACCACGGCGAACCGCTGACCCCGGACGGGGCCCCATCCCCGATCCGGGACGGGCCCGGACGTGCGCCGGTTAGCGAGATCTTAAGGCTTCGCGCACGAAACTGCCGCTTAACCTGAGCGGCGCCTTCACCATGATCCGACACATCGTCCTCGCCGGATCCCTTCTGCTCGCTCTCCCAGGGGCGGCGCAGGCGAGCGATGCCGGCCGGCACTACGCGTCCTGGCGCGGATGCCTCGACCGGAATTTCGCATTGCAGGCGGCGCTCACCAGCCCCACGCTCGCCGCCGACGCGGCGCTGCGGATCTGCCGGGAGACGGAGACCGCCTATCTGGCGGCGCTGGCGGCCTCGCCCATGCTGGACGCCGACGAGGCGGACCAAGCCCGCCCGGCGCTGGTGGCACGGGCGCGCGGCTGGCTGCTCGGCCGGCGCGCCTCGCTCTGATCCCGCCCGCGATCGGCGTTCGGGACGCTTGCCGCCCTCGTTCGGGCGAGCCGGGGGCGATCCCGGGCTCCGCGGCCGAGGGGACCGGGCAAAACCGAGCCGATCGGCCGGGGACGACTGGCGCGCGAGGCTCGCCCGCGCGCCGCTTCCTCAGGCCGCCTCGGTCGCCTTGCGCGCCCGGCCCTTGGTCCCGGTGGCGCCCTTGCGGCGTCCGCGGGCGGTTTCCGGCTCCGGAGCCGGCTCGGGCTCCGGCTCGGGGGCCGCGGCGGCGCGGCCCGGCTGGCCCAGACCGAGGCTCTTGGCGAGCGCCGAGCGCTGGGCCGAATAGTTCGCCGAGGTGGTGGGGTAATCCGCCGGCAGGCCGTAGCGCTCGCGGTAGCTCTGCGGGTCGAGCCCGTGCTTGGTCAGGTGGCGCTTGAGGGTCTTGTAGGACTTGCCGTCGATGAAGCTGATCAGCCCGTCCGGGCGGATCGACTTGCGGATCTGGGCGGGCGTCGGCTTCTCGACCGCCTCGACCTCGGGCTTGGACGGCCCGGACGCGATTGCGTTCAAGGCGTCGTGCACGCTGGCGATGAGGGCGGGCAGCTCGGTCGTGGGGATCGAGTTGTTCGAGACATAGGCCGCGACGACATCGACGGTGCGCTCGATGTAGCTGGGTTGCGATGGTGCTGCGGTTTCCGACATTCGTGCGTCCCTCGTGCAATAACCCTTGGCGCAGGGCACCCCCAGCAATCCGAGTTATGTTATTTGCCTAGAAAAGCAAGGATCAAATGACGTTTCCTTGTGATTAGACCCGACATCACCGAGCAACATGCCGGCCGAGCTTCGAACGGGTGGCTTCAGTTGGTATCGGCACAGCCCTTTCCAGCCCTCACATCGCGGCGAATGTTAACCGCTTACGGGTGCCCCACTTTTCGTGGTCGGAGAGATTGTTAACTCCTTGCATCGGCTCGTTCTTGTAACCGACGCGACCGCATCCGGCCGGCCCGGGCGGGCGAAGACAGGCCCGCCTCCCCGATCCGGCGCCGCGTCGTCCGGCGCATTGCTGTTGAGGCTGCGTCCGCGCGGCCGGCCCCCGAGGGTGCTCCGGATCATGCCGAAGAGGCGCCCGCCCGCTCGCGCGGCCGTGGCGTCGCCGATACCCGCGGCGCGTCGTCAGGAGAAGGTCTTGCGCGGGTCGAAGGCGTCGCGCACCGCCTCGCCCGCGAAGACGAGCAGGCTCAGCATCGCGGCGATGACGAAGAAGGCGGTCAGCCCCAGCCAGAGGGCGTTGAGGTTGTCCTTGCCCTGCGCCAGCAGCTCGCCGAGCGACGGGGAGCCGGGCGGCAGGCCGAAGCCCAGGAAGTCGAGCGAGGTCAGGGTGGTGATCGAGCCGTTCAGGATGAAGGGCAGGAATGTCAGCGTCGCCACCATGGCGTTCGGCAGGAGGTGCACCGTCATGATGCGCAGGTTCGAGAGGCCGAGCGCGCGGGCGGCGCGCACGTACTCGAAATTGCGCGCCCGCAGAAACTCGGCCCGGACCACGCTGACCAGCGCCACCCAGGAGAAGAGCAGCATGATGCCGAGCAGCACGAAGAAACCCGGCGCGATGAAGGCCGAGATGATTATGATCAGGTAGAGGGTCGGGATGCCGCCCCAGATCTCGATGAAGCGCTGGAAGCTCAAGTCCACCCAGCCGCCGAAATAGCCCTGCACCGCGCCCGCGATCACGCCGATCACCGAGGAGACGGCCGCCAGGATCAGACCGAACAGCACCGAGATGCGGAAGCCGTAGATCACCCGCGCCAGCACGTCGCGGGTGGTGTTGTCGGTGCCGAGCCAGTGCCAGGGCAGGTCGCGGCAGGTGCTGCCGCCGCGCGCCTCGGCGGCCGCCTTGCACTGCTGGTCCGTCAGCATCCAGGTCGGGGGCGAGGGGGACGGCGTCGGCAGGTCGGTGTTGATGGTGTTGTAGGAGAACGGGATCGGTGGCCACAGCGCCCAGCCGTTCTCGGCGATCTCCCGGGCGATCTCGGGCGAGCGGTAATCCGTCTGCGCCAGGAAGCCGCCGAAGCGCTCCTCCGGATAATCGACGAAGACCGGCGTCAGCCACGCGCCCTTGTAGGAGACGAGGATCGGCCGGTCGTTGGCGATGAGTTCGGCGAACAGGCTGACGACGAACAGCGCCGCGAAGATCAGGAAGGACCAGTAGCCGAGCCGGTTGCCGCGGAAGTTGCGCAGGCGGCGGCGGTTTAGGGGCGAGAGGAAGCCGTGCCGGGCGGGGGCGGCAGGGGGCTCCACCGGCGGGCCGTCCAGGGGCTCCTCGCCCCCCGGCCGCAGCACCGGAGGTTGAGCGCCCGGCATCGGGGCGCCGAGCGCGGTGGCCTCGGGGGAACGGGCGGAGTCGGGCCGGGTGTATTCGTTCAACGGCTCCGCCCCTCCTCTCCGGAGGGTTCAGCCGTCGAGCCGGACGGCTGAGCCCTCGATCTCGTTCGGGCGCAGCTTGCCGCTGCGCTCCAGCCAGCGGCGCAGCAGGCGCACGTTGCGCCGGTTGGCCTTGAAGGCCGCGTCGAACAGGTCGCCGGCCAGCGGCACCACGCCGACCGCGCCGTCGAAGGCCACGTTCAGCGCCATGCGGCCGATCAGCCAGCGCGGGGCGCCGAGACGTCTCGCCTCGTAGACGATGTAGGACGAGATCACCATGCCGGCGATGTCGCCGATGACCGGCACGAGGCCGATCACCGCCTCCATGCCGACCCGCCGGTTGATGCCGGGGATCAGGAAGGCGGAATCGAGGAGGTGGGCCAGGGCCTCCAGCCGGACGAGGCTCGCCTCGGGCGAGGCGTCGGCGAGCGACAGCCGGCCGGCTCCTGGCCGGAAGGCACCTTCGAAGGCGCCCCGGCCGGAATCGCCGCGCGGGAAGTCGCCGCCCGGGGTCTGGGCCCGGGGCTTGGCCTCGGTGAAGTCCATCGCAGGGATCCGGGTCGCGCTCATGATCCGGGATGTGGCCCCGGCCCCGCGCGCCCGCAAGGATGCGGGGCCTTCAGGCGGCGCTCCGCATGGCATCCGCCATCCGCTCCAGCGCCGCGTCGAGGGTGGCGTCGGACTTGGCGAAGCACAGGCGCACGAGGCTGCGCACCGATCCGTCCGGGTAGAAGGCGCTCACGGGGATCGCCGCCACGCCGTGCCGCCGCACGAGATGCTCGCAGAAGGCGACGTCGTCGGTGCGGCCCTGCGCGCCGATATCGACGTTGAGGAACCACGTGGCGCCGGCCGGAAGCACCCGGTAGCCGAGGGCGCCGAGCCCCGTCGCCAGCCGATCGCGGGAGCGCGCGTAGCCCGCCCGCATCGTGCGGAAATAGTCGTCCTCCTTGGCGAGCCCGTGCGCCACCGCCGCCTGCAGGTTCGGCGGGGTGGTGAAGGTGAGGAACTGGTGCGCCTTGGCCAGCACCCGCATCAGGGCGGCGTCGGCCATCACGAAGCCGACCTTCCAGCCGGTGAGCGAGAAGATCTTGCCGGCCGAGCCGATCTTCACCGTGCGCTCGCGCATGCCCGGCAGGCCCATGAGGGGGACGTGGGCCGCGCCGTCGAAGACGACGTGCTCCCAAACCTCGTCGCAGATCGCCGTCACCTCGAAACGGCGGCAGAATCCGGCAAGCACCTCGAGGTCGTCCCGTCCGAACAGCGTGGCGCTCGGATTGAGGGGATTGTTGAGCAGGACCACGCTGGTGCGCTCGTTGAACACGGCCGCGAGCGCGGCCGCGTCGAGGCGGAAGCCCGGCGGCTGCAGGTTCACGATTCGCGGCACGCCGCCCGCGCGCCGCACCAGGGGCAGGTAGGCATCGTACATCGGCGCGAAGAGCACCACCTCGTCGCCGGGCCGGACCAGCGCGAGCAGCGCCCCGGCCAGCGCCTCCGTCGCGCCCGAGGTCACCATCACCTCGGAGGCCGGATCGAGCGCGAGTCCCTGGTGGCGGGCGTAATGGGCGGCCACCGCCTCGCGGAGCGCGGGCAGCCCCATCATCGGCGGGTACTGGTTGTCGCCCTCGACGAGCGCCCGCGCCGCGACCGCGCGGATATCGTCCGGCCCCGGGTCGTCCGGGAAGCCCTGCCCGAGATTGATCGCCCCGTGCTGGCGGGCCAACGCCGACATGGTCTCGAACACCGTGGTCGGCAGGTCGGCGAAGACCGGGTTGACGGGGCGGCTCATGGGGCGGGCGGCTCGTGAGCGGGGCGGCGGCGGG
>NZ_LSIX01000179.1:0-238 GCF_001556475.1 Methylobacterium sp. CCH5-D2
ACCGCGGCGAGCGCGAGGACGAGCAGGCGGTTGCGGACCGACTGGCTGACGAGGAAGGTGAACATCGGGCGGCCTCCTCAGCGAACCTGGTCGAGGAGTTCGGCGCCCTGGGTCACGACCCGCTTACCGGACCCGATCCCCTCGGCCACGAGCACCCGGCCGCCGTCGAGCGGCTCGACCCGAACGGGCCGCGCCTCGAAGCGCTCGGCGGTGGTGTGCTCGTAGACGACGTCCTGCC
>NZ_LSIX01000180.1:0-11164 GCF_001556475.1 Methylobacterium sp. CCH5-D2
AGGGGCTCTGCGCGAGACTGCGCCCTCACCGAGAGGGGAGGGGGCTTATGCCCGCGCCGCATCCGCAGAGCTTGCCGTCCGCGCCGTCCGCTGTATGGAGCGCGTCCATGCGGCTCTTGATCATCGAGGACGACGCGCAGGCCATCGCCTATCTGGCCAAGGCGTTTCGCGAAGCCGGGCACCTCGCCGACCAGGCGACGGACGGGCTCGACGGCTACGCGCTGGCGCGCGAGGGCCAGTACGACGTGCTGATCGTCGATCGCATGCTGCCGAAGCTCGACGGGTTGTCGCTGATCCGGTCCCTGCGCGAGCAGGGCGTGACGACGCCGGTGCTGATCCTCTCGGCGCTCGGACAGGTGGACGACCGGGTCAAGGGCCTGCGCGCCGGCGGGGACGACTACCTGCCCAAGCCCTACGCCTTCTCCGAACTCCTGGCCCGCGCCGAGGTGCTGGCCCGCCGCGCCGCGCCGGCGCAGGGGGGAGCGGAGGCGACGACCTACCGGGTCGGCGCGCTCGAGCTCGACCGGCTGTCGCATCGCGTCGCGCGGGAGGGTCGGGAGATCGTGCTGCAGCCGCGCGAGTTCCGGCTCTTGGAGTACATGATGCGCCATGCCGGCCAAGTGGTGACCCGCACGATGCTGCTGGAGCATGTCTGGGATTACCATTTCGACCCGCAGACCAACGTGATCGACGTGCACGTGTCGCGCCTGCGCGCCAAGATCGACCGGGGGTTCGAGCACCCGATGATCCACACGGTGCGGGGCGCCGGCTACGTGCTGCGGGCGGATGAGCGCTGACGAGGCGACGCCCGAGAGCGCCTGGGCAAAAGTACAAAAACTCTTCCGCACCACGGCCTTCAAGCTGTCGCTGGCCTATCTCGTGGTCTTCGCGGCCTGCGCGGTGGTGGCGCTCGGCTACGTCGCCTGGAACGCGCGCCGCGTGCTCGACGACCAGATCGTCTCGACGATCGACGCCGAGATCAACGGCCTGTCCGAGCAGTACAATGCCGGGGGCCTGCGCCGGCTGATCAACGTCGTCGAGCGCCGCTCGCGCGAGCCCGGCGCCTCGCTCTACCTCGTCACCACGGCGGCGGGCGAGCACGTGGTCGGCAACGTCGCCGAGGTGCCGGCCGCGATCCTGTCCCGCCCGGGGCAGGTCGAGACCGCCTACGCGCGCGGCAGCACGGACGGCGAGGTGCACCGGGCGATCGTGCGGATCTTCACCCTGCCGGGCGGCTTCCGGCTGCTGGTCGGGCGCGACACCGAGGAGCGCGACCGGCTGCGCGCGGTGATCGGGCGGGCCTTCGGCTCCTCCCTCGCCGTGGTGGTGCTGCTCGGCGTCGTCGGCGGCTGGTTCGTGGCGAGCCGGGTGCTCGCCCGGGTCGACGCGATGACCGAAACCACGCGGGCCATCATGGCGGGCAATCTCGGCGACCGGCTGCGGCTGGCCGGCAACGGCGACGAGCTCGACCGGCTGGCGCTCAACCTCAACCGGATGCTGGAGCGCATCGGCGAGCTGATGCGGGGCCTGCGCGAGGTCTCGGACAACATCGCCCACGACCTGAAGACGCCGCTGACGCGCCTGCGTAACCGGGCCGAGGCGGCGCTTGCGGGCTCCGACTCGCCGGAGGCGCTGCGCGCTGCGCTGGAGGGCGTGATCGAGGAGAGCGACGGGCTGATCCGGGTGTTCAACGCCCTCCTGATGATCGCGCGGCTGGAGGCGGACGACCGCGGCGCGGCGCTCGGCACCCTCGATCTCGGGCCGGTGGTGCGCGGGGTGGGCGAGCTCTACGAGGCGCTCGCCGAGGAGCAGGGGGTGAGCCTCACCGTCGCGGCGCCGGACGGACTCGGCGTCACGGGCAACCGCGAGCTGATCGGACAGGCGCTGGCGAACCTCATCGACAACGCGATCAAGTACGGGCGCCGGGGCGGCGGCACCATCGCGGTCGCGGCCGCGCGGGCGGGGGACACGATCCGGTTGAGCGTCTCCGATTCCGGGCCCGGCATCCCGGAGGCCGAGCGCGGCCGGGTGCTCGACCGCTTCGTGCGGCTGGAGGCGGCCCGCTCCGCACCCGGGTTCGGGCTGGGGCTCAGCCTCGTCAACGCCGTGGTGCGGCTGCACCACGGCAGCCTCGCGCTCGAAGACAATGCGCCGGGCCTGCGCGTCGTGGTAACCTTGCCGGCAAGAGCGGAGGAGCGCCAGAGCATCGTCCCGGATACGGGATCCAGGACGATGCTTTAACCTCCTGATGCGGCATCGTCTTTTCCGAAAGCCGGACGCCGCCTTTCGGGACGATGCGCTAGGGAGGGTCGATGAGCCGGGACAGCCTGCGGGATCGCCTGTGCCAGGCGCCGGTGCTCGCCGACCCGGACGGGGCCGCCGCGCGGCTCGCCGATCTGGACCGGCCGGAGCTGGCCGCGGATCCGCGGGTGCGGGCGGTTCTGGCGGGGCTTGCCGAGCACTCGACCTTCCTGTGGGGCATCGCGACGCGCGATCCCGAGCGGCTCGGCCAGCTCCTTGAGGCCAGCCCGGAGGAGAACCTCGCCCGGCTCGTCGCCGACCAGCGCGCGGCCGGGCGGCCGGAGCCGGGCTCGAACGTCGATCTCGAGGCGGTCGGGCGGCGGCTGCGGCGCAACCGGCAGGCGCTGGCGCTCCTCGTGGCGATGGCCGATATCGGCGGGGTCTGGCCGCTGGAGCAGGTGACGGGCGCGCTCTCGGACTTCGCCGACGCCTCCGTGGCAGGCGCGCTCGACGCGCTGCTGCGGCAGGCCGCCGATCTCGGCCGGTTTCTCCCGAAGGATCCGGGGGACCTACAGGCCGGCAGCGGCCTCGTCGTGCTCGGGCTCGGCAAGCTCGGGGCGGGCGAGCTGAACTACTCGAGCGACATCGACCTCGTGGTCTTCTTCGATCCCGAGGCGGCGCCGCTCCGCGCGGGCACGGAGCCGACGCCGTTCTTCAGCCGGCTCGCGCAAGGATTGGGCAAGCTGCTGCAGGAGCGCACCGGCGAGGGCTACGTCCACCGGGTCGATTACCGGCTGCGGCCGGACCCCGGCTCGACGCCCACCGCGATCTCCTTCAACTCGGCCTTCAGCTACTACGAGACGGTCGGCCAGAACTGGGAGCGGGCGGCCTTCATCAAGGCGCGGCCGATCGCGGGCGACATCGCGGCCGGCGAGCGCTTCCTGGCGGAGCTGCGCCCCTTCATCTGGCGCAAGTACTTCGATTTCGGCTCGATCGCCGACGTGCACGCGATGAAGCGCCAGATCCACGCGGTGCGCGGGCACGAGCGGCTGGCGGTGGCCGGCCACGACATCAAGCTCGGGCGCGGCGGCATCCGCGAGATCGAGTTCTTCGTGCAGACGCAGCAGCTCGTCTTCGGCGGGCGCCGGCCCACCTTGCGCGGGCGCCGCACCCTGGAGATGCTGGCCGGGCTCGTCGCCGAGGGCTGGATCGACGCGGCGGCGCGGGACGAACTCGCCGACGCCTACCGCTTCCTGCGCGGCATCGAGCACCGGCTGCAGATGCAGGAGGACGCCCAGACCCAGCGCCTGCCCGAGGCCGCCGACGCCCTGGAGCGGTTCGCGCGGTTCGCCGGCTACGCGACGCGGGCGGACTTCGAGGCGGCCTTGCTCGCCCATGCCGGCCGGGTGCAGGCGCACTACGCCCTGCTGTTCGAGGCGGAGCCCGATCTCTCGGCCGGCATCGGCGACCTCGTCTTCAGCGGGGCGGGCGACGACCCCGAGACGCTGAAGACGCTGGGCCAGCTCGGCTTCCGCGAGCCGGAGCGGGCGGTCGAGACCGTGCGCGGCTGGCATTTCGGGCGGCGCCCGGCCGTGCGCAGCGCCCGCGCCCGCGAGGTGCTGACGGAGCTGGTGCCGGCCCTGATCCAGGCGCTCTCGGGCACGCCGGACCCCGACGCGGCGCTCGCCGCCCTCGACCGGGCCTTCGGGCAGATGCCGGCGGCGGTGGAACTGCTGATCATCCTGCGCTCGCACGAGCGGCTGCGGCTGCTCTTCGCGGACCTCCTCGGCACCGCGCCGCGGCTCGCCGACACCGTAGCCTTCAGCCCGCACGTGCTCGACGCGGTGATCGACCCGGCCTTCGTCGAGCCGGTCAGCGAGGCGGCCGCGCTCGACGCGCAGTTCCGAGCACTCGTCGGGTCGCCGGGGTCGGTGGAGGAGTTCCTGGACCGCAGCCGCGACGCGGCCCGGCAGATGCGCTTCGTGACCGGGGCGCGGCTCCTCTCCGGCATCCTGCCGCCGGCAGGCGCCGGGCGGGCCTTCTCGGGCGTCGCGCAGGCGGCGGTGGCGGCAAGCCTGGAGGCGGTGTCCGAGGCCTTCGCGCGGGATCACGGCCGGGTCCCGGGCGGGCGGATGGTGGTCCTGGGCTTCGGGCGGCTCGGCTCGCGCCAGCTCACCGCCGATTCCGACCTCGACCTCGTGGTTCTGTACGATTTCGACCCCGACAACCGCCAGAGCGACGGCCCGCGCTCCCTCGATGCCGCGGTGGCCTACAACCGGCTGACCCAGCGCCTCGTCGCGGCGCTGACCGCGCCGACCCGGCGCGGCACCCTCTACGAGGTGGACCTGCGCCTGCGCCCCGGCGGCGGCCAGGGCATGATCGCCACGCAGGCCCGCAGCTTCCGGCAGTACCTCGCCGAGTCGGCCGAGACCTGGGAGCTGATGGCCCTCACCCGCGCCCGCGTGCTCTGCGGGGACGCCGCGCTCGCCGACCAGATCCGGGCCGTGATCGCGGAGGCGGTCGGCCGGCCGCGCGATGCCGCGGGCGTGGGGCGCGAGGTCCGGGCGATGCGCGACCTCGTCGCCGCCGAGAAGGGGGACGCCGGTCCCCTCGACCTGAAGCTGGCGCCGGGTGGGCTCCTCGATCTCGACTTCCTGGCCCAGGCGCTGGTGCTCGGCCACGCGCAGGCCCACCCGGACCTCGTCGGCCGCGACGCGCCGGAGGTCTTGGAGCGGGCCGGCGCGCTGGGCCTGCTGCCGGAGGAGGCGGCCGACCGCCTGGTCGCGGCCTACCGGCTCTTCGACGACATCCACCAGTGGCAGCGGCTGATGATCGAGGGCGACCCGGCCGACCCGCCCCCCGCCGTGCTCGGCCGGATCGCGGTGGCCGCGGGGCTGCCGGACGCGCGGGCCCTGACGGCGCAGCTGGAGGAGGAGCGGCGGACGGTGCGGGGGCTGTTCGAGAGCCTGCTGGGCTGAGGGCGACAGGTCGTCCGATCTTCTTGGGCCATCCCCCGGTACAGGCGCAGGCAGGGCCGATGACGCGCATCTCCCTCCCCCGCGGAAGGGGGAGGGAGGTGCGGCGCGGTGTGATCGGTTCCGACGATCCCGTGGGCCCTCAGGAACTCATCCGCACCCGGCCCGGCAGCGCCGGGCGGAGCGCCGGGCGCTCGGAGGCTGCCGCGCGCACCTTCGGGCTCTCGGGCGCGTGGTGGGGCTGGTAGGCCTCGGCCGGGCCGCCGCGCTCGCGCAAGGGGCGGTCGGTGATCGCCGAGATCAGGTCGCGGGCGGCTGCCCGGCTCACCGTGCGGAACAGGCGCACGAGGTCGAAGACGCGCTCGGCCGAGCGCGTCTTCGACCTCGTGCGCCTGTTCCGCACGGTGAGCCGGGCAGCCGCCCGCGACCTGATCTCGGCGATCACCGACCGCCCCTTGCGCGAGCGCGGCGGCCCGGCCGAGGCCTACCAGCCCCACCACGCGCCCGAGAGCCCGAAGGTGCGCGCGGCAGCCTCCGAGCGCCCGGCGCTCCGCCCGGCGCTGCCGGGCCGGGTGCGGATGAGTTCCTGAGGGCCCACGGGATCGTCGGAACCGATCACACCGCGCCGCACCTCCCTCCCCCTTCCGCGGGGGAGGGAGATGCGCGTCATCGGCCCTGCCTGCGCCTGTACCGGGGGATGGCCCAAGAAGATCGGACGACCTGTCGCCCTCAGCCCAGCAGGCTCTCGAACAGCCCCCGCACCGTCCGCCGCTCCTCCTCCAGCTGCGCCGTCAGGGCCCGCGCGTCCGGCAGCCCCGCGGCCACCGCGATCCGGCCGAGCACGGCGGGGGGCGGGTCGGCCGGGTCGCCCTCGATCATCAGCCGCTGCCACTGGTGGATGTCGTCGAAGAGCCGGTAGGCCGCGACCAGGCGGTCGGCCGCCTCCTCCGGCAGCAGGCCCAGCGCGCCGGCCCGCTCCAAGACCTCCGGCGCGTCGCGGCCGACGAGGTCCGGGTGGGCCTGCGCGTGGCCGAGCACCAGCGCCTGGGCCAGGAAGTCGAGATCGAGGAGCCCACCCGGCGCCAGCTTCAGGTCGAGGGGACCGGCGTCCCCCTTCTCGGCGGCGACGAGGTCGCGCATCGCCCGGACCTCGCGCCCCACGCCCGCGGCATCGCGCGGCCGGCCGACCGCCTCCGCGATCACGGCCCGGATCTGGTCGGCGAGCGCGGCGTCCCCGCAGAGCACGCGGGCGCGGGTGAGGGCCATCAGCTCCCAGGTCTCGGCCGACTCGGCGAGGTACTGCCGGAAGCTGCGGGCCTGCGTGGCGATCATGCCCTGGCCGCCGCCGGGGCGCAGGCGCAGGTCCACCTCGTAGAGGGTGCCGCGCCGGGTCGGCGCGGTCAGCGCCGCGACGAGGCGCTGGGTCAGCCGGTTGTAGGCCACCGCGGCATCGAGGGAGCGCGGGCCGTCGCTCTGGCGGTTGTCGGGGTCGAAATCGTACAGAACCACGAGGTCGAGGTCGGAATCGGCGGTGAGCTGGCGCGAGCCGAGCCGCCCGAAGCCCAGGACCACCATCCGCCCGCCCGGGACCCGGCCGTGATCCCGCGCGAAGGCCTCGGACACCGCCTCCAGGCTTGCCGCCACCGCCGCCTGCGCGACGCCCGAGAAGGCCCGCCCGGCGCCTGCCGGCGGCAGGATGCCGGAGAGGAGCCGCGCCCCGGTCACGAAGCGCATCTGCCGGGCCGCGTCGCGGCTGCGGTCCAGGAACTCCTCCACCGACCCCGGCGACCCGACGAGTGCTCGGAACTGCGCGTCGAGCGCGGCCGCCTCGCTGACCGGCTCGACGAAGGCCGGGTCGATCACCGCGTCGAGCACGTGCGGGCTGAAGGCTACGGTGTCGGCGAGCCGCGGCGCGGTGCCGAGGAGGTCCGCGAAGAGCAGCCGCAGCCGCTCGTGCGAGCGCAGGATGATCAGCAGTTCCACCGCCGCCGGCATCTGCCCGAAGGCCCGGTCGAGGGCGGCGAGCGCCGCGTCGGGGTCCGGCGTGCCCGAGAGCGCCTGGATCAGGGCCGGCACCAGCTCCGTCAGCACCTCGCGGGCGCGGGCGCTGCGCACGGCCGGGCGCCGCCCGAAATGCCAGCCGCGCACGGTCTCGACCGCCCGCTCCGGCTCGCGGAAGCCGAGCTGGCCCAGCGTCTTCAGCGTCTCGGGGTCGTCGCCCGCCCCGCTGAAGACGAGGTCGCCGATGCCGGCCGAGAGATCGGGCTCCGCCTCGAACAGCAGGGCGTAGTGCGCCTGCACCCGGCCGGCATGGGCGAGCAAGGCCGCCTCGAAGTCCGCCCGCGTCGCGTAGCCGGCGAACCGCGCGAACCGCTCCAGGGCGTCGGCGGCCTCGGGCAGGCGCTGGGTCTGGGCGTCCTCCTGCATCTGCAGCCGGTGCTCGATGCCGCGCAGGAAGCGGTAGGCGTCGGCGAGTTCGTCCCGCGCCGCCGCGTCGATCCAGCCCTCGGCGACGAGCCCGGCCAGCATCTCCAGGGTGCGGCGCCCGCGCAAGGTGGGCCGGCGCCCGCCGAAGACGAGCTGCTGCGTCTGCACGAAGAACTCGATCTCGCGGATGCCGCCGCGCCCGAGCTTGATGTCGTGGCCGGCCACCGCCAGCCGCTCGTGCCCGCGCACCGCGTGGATCTGGCGCTTCATCGCGTGCACGTCGGCGATCGAGCCGAAATCGAAGTACTTGCGCCAGATGAAGGGGCGCAGCTCCGCCAGGAAGCGCTCGCCGGCCGCGATGTCGCCCGCGATCGGCCGCGCCTTGATGAAGGCCGCCCGCTCCCAGTTCTGGCCGACCGTCTCGTAGTAGCTGAAGGCCGAGTTGAAGGAGATCGCGGTGGGCGTCGAGCCGGGGTCCGGCCGCAGCCGGTAATCGACCCGGTGGACGTAGCCCTCGCCGGTGCGCTCCTGCAGCAGCTTGCCCAATCCTTGCGCGAGCCGGCTGAAGAACGGCGTCGGCTCCGTGCCCGCGCGGAGCGGCGCCGCCTCGGGATCGAAGAAGACCACGAGGTCGATGTCGCTCGAGTAGTTCAGCTCGCCCGCCCCGAGCTTGCCGAGCCCGAGCACGACGAGGCCGCTGCCGGCCTGTAGGTCCCCCGGATCCTTCGGGAGAAACCGGCCGAGATCGGCGGCCTGCCGCAGCAGCGCGTCGAGCGCGCCTGCCACGGAGGCGTCGGCGAAGTCCGAGAGCGCGCCCGTCACCTGCTCCAGCGGCCAGACCCCGCCGATATCGGCCATCGCCACGAGGAGCGCCAGCGCCTGCCGGTTGCGCCGCAGCCGCCGCCCGACCGCCTCGAGATCGACGTTCGAGCCCGGCTCCGGCCGCCCGGCCGCGCGCTGGTCGGCGACGAGCCGGGCGAGGTTCTCCTCCGGGCTGGCCTCAAGGAGCTGGCCGAGCCGCTCGGGATCGCGCGTCGCGATGCCCCACAGGAAGGTCGAGTGCTCGGCAAGCCCCGCCAGAACCGCCCGCACCCGCGGATCCGCGGCCAGCTCCGGCCGGTCCAGATCGGCGAGCCGCGCGGCGGCCCCGTCCGGGTCGGCGAGCACCGGCGCCTGGCACAGGCGATCCCGCAGGCTGTCCCGGCTCATCGACCCTCCCTAGCGCATCGTCCCGAAAGGCGGCGTCCGGCTTTCGGAAAAGACGATGCCGCATCAGGAGGTTAAAGCATCGTCCTGGATCCCGTATCCGGGACGATGCTCTGGCGCTCCTCCGCTCTTGCCGGCAAGGTTACCACGACGCGCAGGCCCGGCGCATTGTCTTCGAGCGCGAGGCTGCCGTGGTGCAGCCGCACCACGGCGTTGACGAGGCTGAGCCCCAGCCCGAACCCGGGTGCGGAGCGGGCCGCCTCCAGCCGCACGAAGCGGTCGAGCACCCGGCCGCGCTCGGCCTCCGGGATGCCGGGCCCGGAATCGGAGACGCTCAACCGGATCGTGTCCCCCGCCCGCGCGGCCGCGACCGCGATGGTGCCGCCGCCCCGGCGCCCGTACTTGATCGCGTTGTCGATGAGGTTCGCCAGCGCCTGTCCGATCAGCTCGCGGTTGCCCGTGACGCCGAGTCCGTCCGGCGCCGCGACGGTGAGGCTCACCCCCTGCTCCTCGGCGAGCGCCTCGTAGAGCTCGCCCACCCCGCGCACCACCGGCCCGAGATCGAGGGTGCCGAGCGCCGCGCCGCGGTCGTCCGCCTCCAGCCGCGCGATCATCAGGAGGGCGTTGAACACCCGGATCAGCCCGTCGCTCTCCTCGATCACGCCCTCCAGCGCAGCGCGCAGCGCCTCCGGCGAGTCGGAGCCCGCAAGCGCCGCCTCGGCCCGGTTACGCAGGCGCGTCAGCGGCGTCTTCAGGTCGTGGGCGATGTTGTCCGAGACCTCGCGCAGGCCCCGCATCAGCTCGCCGATGCGCTCCAGCATCCGGTTGAGGTTGAGCGCCAGCCGGTCGAGCTCGTCGCCGTTGCCGGCCAGCCGCAGCCGGTCGCCGAGATTGCCCGCCATGATGGCCCGCGTGGTTTCGGTCATCGCGTCGACCCGGGCGAGCACCCGGCTCGCCACGAACCAGCCGCCGACGACGCCGAGCAGCACCACCACGGCGAGGGAGGAGCCGAAGGCCCGCCCGATCACCGCGCGCAGCCGGTCGCGCTCCTCGGTGTCGCGCCCGACCAGCAGCCGGAAGCCGCCCGGCAGGGTGAAGATCCGCACGATCGCCCGGTGCACCTCGCCGTCCGTGCTGCCGCGCGCGTAGGCGGTCTCGACCTGCCCCGGGCGGGACAGGATCGCGGCCGGCACCTCGGCGACGTTGCCGACCACGTGCTCGCCCGCCGCCGTGGTGACGAGGTAGAGCGAGGCGCCGGGCTCGCGCGAGCGGCGCTCGACGACGTTGATCAGCCGGCGCAGGCCCCCGGCATTGTACTGCTCGGACAGGCCGTTGATCTCGGCGTCGATCGTCGAGACGATCTGGTCGTCGAGCACGCGGCGCGCGTTCCAGGCGACGTAGCCGAGCGCCACCACCGCGCAGGCCGCGAAGACCACGAGATAGGCCAGCGACAGCTTGAAGGCCGTGGTGCGGAAGAGTTTTTGTACTTTTGCCCAGGCGCTCTCGGGCGTCGCCTCGTCAGCGCTCATCCGCCCGCAGCACGTAGCCGGCGCCCCGCACCGTGTGGATCATCGGGTGCTCGAACCCCCGGTCGATCTTGGCGCGCAGGCGCGACACGTGCACGTCGATCACGTTGGTCTGCGGGTCGAAATGGTAATCCCAGACATGCTCCAGCAGCATCGTGCGGGTCACCACTTGGCCGGCATGGCGCATCATGTACTCCAAGAGCCGGAACTCGCGCGGCTGCAGCACGATCTCCCGACCCTCCCGCGCGACGCGATGCGACAGCCGGTCGAGCTCGAGCGCGCCGACCCGGTAGGTCGTCGCCTCCGCTCCCCCCTGCGCCGGCGCGGCGCGGCGGGCCAGCACCTCGGCGCGGGCCAGGAGTTCGGAGAAGGCGTAGGGCTTGGGCAGGTAGTCGTCCCCGCCGGCGCGCAGGCCCTTGACCCGGTCGTCCACCTGTCCGAGCGCCGAGAGGATCAGCACCGGCGTCGTCACGCCCTGCTCGCGCAGGGACCGGATCAGCGACAACCCGTCGAGCTTCGGCAGCATGCGATCGACGATCAGCACGTCGTACTGGCCCTCGCGCGCCAGCGCGTAGCCGTCGAGCCCGTCCGTCGCCTGGTCGGCGAGGTGCCCGGCTTCGCGAAACGCCTTGGCCAGATAGGCGATGGCCTGCGCGTCGTCCTCGATGATCAAGAGCCGCATGGACGCGCTCCATACAGCGGACGGCGCGGACGGCAAGCTCTGCGGATGCGGCGCGGGCATAAGCCCCCTCCCCTCTCGGTGAGGGCGCAGTCTCGCGCAGAGCCCCT
>NZ_LSIX01000181.1:0-3670 GCF_001556475.1 Methylobacterium sp. CCH5-D2
CCCGCGAGGTTGACACCGAGTTTCATCGCGCCCTCAAGACAGCGCGCAGCCGTGGTCTATTGTCGATGCTAAACTGATTCGGCCGCGCAGAAGCAGGGCCGACCCTGAGTCCGAAGCGTTAACACAAACCTAACCATATCAACATGAATTAACCTCAAGCTTTTGATTGGGTGGGGATCTCGTCCGTGAAGCGGCTGGGCGCTCGATCCCGCAGCGATGGCCGCCCTCTTCTCGGTTAATATTCAGGCATCGCGCGGCCGCCCGTGTAGGACTGCGTCAGGTCGGATGCGGAAAGTCCGCTTCCGGCCAGAACGGCAGAGTCCGTTCCCCACCCCATCCGGACCTTCGAGGGCAGCGCTTCGAATGTCCGCAAGGGGTCAGGACTTCACTTTAGGCGATCGCCAATCTGCCTGCTTCCTCACCTGAACGCGCAAGCTCGCACCGTAGGCGTGCTGCCCCGTCAAGTTTGAGGTGAACCCTCAAGGCTGCGCGCAAAGTGCCTCGGCCTCGCGCTGGTGGGTCACGCCATCATAGCCGGGGCAGCCGGTGAGCGCGCCGTCCCGGATCTCGCGCACAACGAACAGAAGCAGCAGGCCGACCAGCAGCATCAGCACGGCCCAGGTGCCGAGTTCTGACGGGCGCTCGCCGGGCAGCAGCGCGTCGATGATCCGGCTTAGCCGATGCCATCGCTGGCGCAGGCGCGAAGGTGAGCGGCGGCTCTCGGGCATGAGCTCTGATCTGGGACGTGAGGGGGTACGACAGGGCTCAGCCGAGCCAGCCGCTGACCACCAGGGCGAACAGGTAGAAGACCAGGACGAGCGCTACGCACACCGCGAAGCCTTCCGGGGGAAGCTCGCGCCTCACGGCGGTGGCGCCGTTCGCCGACGGGGCGCCTTGGCTGCCGGATTAGCTCCGTCACCGAAACGGCCTTCCCCGAGATCGTCCAGATGCGGGATCGAGCCGCGTTGGACATCACCGTGCGCACCAGAGTGATATCCAACGCACAGGTGCAGGCCCGCATGGGTCGGGCCGGATCCGATGGGCGCGTTGGGTATCACGAGGCGCCGAATGCCGTTCTCCGGACAATGGTTTGGGCCCGTGTTGGATATCACGGACGGCGCAGCGATCGTGGCCGACCAAAGCGCTCAGACCGAGTGCGGGTAAGTATCGAATCGCGTGCGATGGCGCACATGGTGCTTTACGAGGCCTCGGTTCAGCGTTACACAAGCACCAGTTCGCCGAACACAATTGCCAATTCTGTCTTTATTTGATCCATAACGCTTTTTTGGCTTGCGCAGACCTGTCGGGCTGCGGTACAAGCGCGGCTGTTGCATCCCGCCACAGAGCGCGCCAAGCGGCTCCGAGGGCGGCGCCGAACACAATTGGCAATTCTGACCACCCAGGCACCGGCTCCGCCGCGTGCGAGGACGTGCCGCCATGACCCGCAGCCCAGCCCCTGCCGGCTCGTCCCGGTGCCCGGCCAAGCGCTCGCCCGCGCTCTCCGGCATGTCGCTCCACACGGCTCAGGGCCGGCGCAAGTACCTCACCCCCGACGAGCGCACCCGCTTCCTCGCGGCGGCCAGCCGTCAGCCGCCCGAGACGCTCACCCTGTGCCTGATCCTGGCCTGGACCGGCTGCCGCATCTCGGAGGCGCTGGCCCTGACCCATGCCGACCTCGACCAGCAAGGCGGCATCGTCAGCCTGCACTGCCTCAAGAAGCGTCGGCAGGGTGTGGTGCGCGACGTGCCGGTGCCCAACGGCATCATCGCCATCCTCGATCTCGTGCACGACCTCCAGCCTTCCGAGCAGCGGCTCTGGTCGTTCGGGCGCAGCACCGCTTGGCAGCGGGTCAAAACCGTGATGCGCGAGGCGGGCGTGAGCGCCTCGGCCGCCTCGCCCAAGGGCCTGCGTCACGGCTTCGGCGTGCACGCGCTGCACTCGGGCGTGCCGCTCACCCTTCTGCAGCGCTGGCTCGGCCATGCCAGCCTGTCGACCACTGCCATCTACGCCGACGTGCTCGGCGCCGAGGAACGCGAGATCGCTGCCCGCATGTGGTAGCCGGCGCGGCTGGGCCTGTCCCGTCCCGCCTCGCGACAGCCCCGTCGGGGGCGACGCGGCGGTGATCCTCGAGCACCGCTTCGCCCACATCCCGCAGGACGCACGCCGCGGCCGCGCCTGGGTCGCCAGCCTCGCGCCTCTCTTCACGGCAAGCCTGGCTCCGGACGAGGCCGTGCCCATCGATGCCTTCCTGCGCTATCAGCATCTCGGTTCGTGCGTGCTCGCGGCCGACAAGGGCCCGTCCCAGGTGCTGCAGCGGACCCCGGAGCAGGCTAGGGCTCAAGCGCTCGACCATCTCGTCCTCTGGACCCCGCTCCACGGCCGCGCCCGCCGTGTCGACGGAGATCAGGTCGACAGCGTCGGGCCGGGCGAGATCCTCGTCCTCGACCTGTCGCATCCCGTGCAGATCGAGATGGAGGCCCTCGCCGCGCGGGCCCTCCTCGTCCCGCACCGCCTCGTTGACGACGGACGCGAGCCGCCCGACCGTCACGGGGGCATTGACTTGCGCCGTGATCGTCACCTGGACGCCTTGGTCGCCGGTCATCTCTGCAGGCTCGGCGACTGCCTGCCGGATCTCACCGCCACCCAGGTCCAAACCGTCGCTTCGGCCACGCTGACGCTCTGCCGCGTTCTGCTGCAGGGGCAGACGTCCGGAAGCGCCTCGGGCTTGCCCGGGAAGCGGGATGATCTCGGTCTTGAGGTGCGCCGCTACATCGAGAGCAATCTCGCCACGGTCGATGCGTCGACGCTGATGAGCCGCTTCGGCCTCTCGCGCACGCCGCTCTATCGGCTGTTCTCCGAATGCGGCGGTCTCTACGCCTACATTCGCCAGCGCCGGCTCGCCGAGGCGATGCGGCGGCTGCGGCAGGTACCCGCGGGCCGGCGACCGGAGCTGGCCCGGCTCGCTCACGCCTGCGGCTTCCACAACCAGACGGTCTTCGCCCGCGCCTTTCGGCGCCGCTACGGCCTCAACCCCAGCGAGGTCGCGATCGGTGAGGTCGTACCCGCTGGCGCGAACGCTGCCGATCCAACCTTGCTCGCCTGGCTGCGCGAGCTGTGACCACGGCCGGGACGGAACGTCAGCAGATCAGGACGGAGCATCAGCACCGCACTGGCGGAAGGCCGAAATCCTCGTCGCTCGGCTGAGGGGCCACCCCGGAGACTGGCCCGGTCCGCGCAGATCCCCCGCGCGGCTCACCGGGACACCTCGCCCATGCCGTCCGCCGTCACCCTCTCGGCCGCAACCCGCCAGAACCTGCTCTCGCTGCAGGACACGGCCGCCCTCGCCTCGACCAACCAGAACCGCCTCTCCACCGGCAAGAAGGTCAACACAGCGCTCGACAACCCGGTGAACTTTTTCACCGCCTCGAGCCTCACCGATCGGGCCGCCGCCCTGTCGGGCCTGCTCGGCGGCATCTCAAACGGCATCCAGACCATCCAGGCCGCCGCCAAGGGCGTCGACACGCTCACCGCGCTGGTCAAGCAGATGCAGTCGGTGGTGAGCCAGGCCCAATCGAACGCCACCACCAACCTGCCCAAGCTCCAGGGCACTCAGGCTGTCAATCGGCGTCCAAAAGGGACCCAGGATCGGCGTCCAAAAGGGACCCACCGG
>NZ_LSIX01000182.1:0-4488 GCF_001556475.1 Methylobacterium sp. CCH5-D2
GGGGCTTGGGCGCGGCCATGCTCTGCAGCGCCGCCTTCAGGTTGCTCTCGGCGTCTATGAGGAAGTTGGCCGCGGTCACGACTTGCTCGCCGGCCTGCACACCCTCGCGGATCTCGGTGTAGCCCTCGCCGCGGGCGCCGACCTTGACCTCGCGCGGCTCGAAGCGACCCTCGCCCTTGTCCACGAGCACGACCTGGCGCGCGCCCGTGTCGATGACGGCATCGTTCGGGATCGCGACGACGGGCTTCGTCGCCCCGGTCCCGATGTCGACGTCGGCGTACATGTCGGGCAGCAGTACCCCGTCGGGGTTCGGCAACTCGATGCGCACGCGGGTGGTGCGGGTTTGCGTGTTCACCTGCGGGTAGATCAGCTCGACCTTGCCGGTGAAGCTGCGCCCGGGCAGCGAGCGCACGCGCACGCTGACGGGCTGGCCGACCTTGACATTGCCGAGGTCGTACTCGGGCACGTCGGCCAGCACCCACATCACCGAGATGTCGGCAATCCGGAACAGGGTGTCGCCGGCCGCAGCCTTCATGCCCTCGATGGCGGTGCGCTGCAGCACGAGGCCGTCCCGGGGCGCGGACCAGGTGATGGCCATCGGCACCTTCCGGGTCCGCTCCATCTCGTTGATCACCTCATCCGAGACGTTCAGGTTCTGCAGCCGCCGCCGGGCCCCGTCGAAGCCGGGATTTGCGATGAGCTGGGCGGCGGCCGCGTTGATCTCGGGCGAGTAGACGTGGACCAGGGGCTGGCCCTTCCGCACCCGGTCGCCCGTCGTCACGTTCTCGACGTGGTCGACGTAGGCATCCGAGCGTGTCGCCACGACGGTGACGCGCCGCTCGTCGAGCGTGACGGTGCCGGGGACCCGCACCGGTCGGCTGACGACGCGACGTTCGGCCCGCTCAGTGCGCACGCCGGTGCGCTGGACCTTGCCGGGCGAGATCTTGACGGTGTTCCCGTCCTCGGCCTCGCCCTCGTAGACGGGGAGGTAGTCCATCCCCATCGAGTCCTTCCTCGGCACCGGCGAGGTGTCGGGCAGGCCCATCGGGTTGCGGTAGTAGAGGATCTTCCGGCCCACGGCCGGGGGCGCGGCGTAGGTGGCGTTCGCCTCGGTCTCCTTCGCCGCCGCGGGCCGCGGCTCGAAATCGACATCCTCGCCGACATGCACCGGAAGGTAGGCGCGTCCGTCGGGCGTCCTCGCCGGCGCGAGCGCGTAAGCCGCCTTTCCGTCGGGGTCGCGGTAGTAGAGCACGGGCGCATCCGCGGCCGCGGCCGGCTTCGCGTCGCGACCGACGAGCAGACCGGAGACCGAGGCTGGGAACCATGCCGGCAGGGGCCATCCCGCCTCGCCGGCCTTCAGCCCGGCGAGGGCGCCGCCGCCGACGGCGAGGGGCAGGAGAACGAGGGCCGCGACCCACGCCTTCGCCTGGCCGCCCGGGTGCGCGCGGTCACGTCGCCGCGCCAGGTGGATCGGTGTCGTCTGGTCCATCACTCGACGGCCCTGAGCACGAGTTGGTCTTGGACGGTGCCGGTCTCGCCCGGTACCTTCGCGGCCAGCGAGAGGCGCCAGCGGCCCTCCATCGCCAGGTTGGCCCTGAAGGCGTAGATGCCCGGCTCCGGGCTCGCCTCCGGCTTCATCTTACCCGTCATCGTCGGCATCCCGTCGGGTGCCATGTCGAGGCGGCGGGCGTAGACAAGCGCGTCGGCCACGGGCTTGCCGGCGCGCTTGTCGAGCAGACGCACCCTGAGCGTCGCCTCGCCCGATTTAGTCTCGGGATCCAGGAGCTCGAAGGAATAATCCTTGAGGTCCGGGGGCATGAGTGGCGCGCCCTTGGGCAGCCAGGCCGCGACCGGTTCCGGAAGCCGTGCCGCGACCGCGCCGGGAATGACCCATGCGCCGCGCGCGAGCGCGTAACCGGCGCCGGCTCCCGCTAGGGCTGCTACGATGAGGACGAGCCCGAGCAGGAGCCAAGCGCCTCGCCCTGCCGGCCGGTGCTCCTTCTGGTAAGCGTCGAAAAAGTCCTCCCGGCCCGTCATGGCGCCACCCTTAGGACTGAGCGGATGGGGAGACGGGCCGCGCGTGGCTCGGGGCGTGCGGGATGCGCCGGGGCAGGACGCGGCCGCGGGGATGCGGGATGTTCGGTGGACACGGGGATGATCCTGTTCCGGAGCGTCTGGATGCGGGACCCCGACCGTTCGGGCCGCCGCGGCGCGGCGGTGCGCGAAGGCTGCCGTGCATGCTCATGCACGGGGCGGAACCGCTCTCGGGCGTGCTCAGGAACGCGGTTTGGGAGGGGGGGCCTGCGGGGCTGCGGCCAAACTCGGCCGGATATGGTCCTGCCGAACGGGCAGGAGGACCGGGGCGACCGGGCCGCCATCGGCAGGCGGGGATGGCAGGATCCCCGGCACGATCTTCGCGGCGCAGGCCACCGCGAAGGGACAGGCCTTGGTGTCGCGGCAGTCCGGGCCCGAGGGCTCGGGATCGCAACACGGCATGTCGTCGGGCATCGGCGCGACGTGTGGCGTCGTGACGCCGCCTTGCTGAGCGACCATGTCCCGCTGAACGCCGTCGCCCACGAAGGCGCGCGCCTGCGCGGGGGCGACGGATGCCCCGGCGATCAGGCCGAGCACGGCGAGGGCCGTGAGCAGGCGCGCTATGGTGGATCGGATCGACATCCGTTTCCAGGATCCCACTGATCGGGGGCTTTGCCTAGCCCCGGACGCGCCGGGCTCGCGACAAGCCCGGCGAATACAAGTTCGCGGGTGCGGGCCCACGGGTTACAGCCGCTCCCGCAACGTGCCCGACGTTGATTAGAACGCGGGTCCGCCCGAAGTGGTGCCGAGGTTCTGGGCCGCGGCGGGACGCTCGGGGAACTGGGCATTCCCGCGCGTGCTGCTCCTCAGGTCCCGTCCCTGGAGATCACGCCCCTCCCAAACGCGGCCGAGGCTGCCCGTCACCTCGGGCGCGGCTCCCGTCGGGCCTTCCAGGACGCTCCAGCCCGCCGAGGGAACGGCCTCGCCGGTCAGCCTCGGGTGCGCCCAAGCGCCGCCGGTCATGAGGGTGGAGGCCACCAAGGTTGCAAGGATGTACTTCATCGAATGCTCCATCGTCTTTCGCGTTTGCCTTCACGGCGCCGCTACCGACGACTTCGGGACGCGCGGACGATGCGTTACCGTAGAAGCGCGGAAGGCCCCGCCCTTGAGGGCGGGGATGGATAGCGCCGGCCGCGACAGAAGCCTGCCCGGGCACCGATCCAATCCCCTTGCCTTCGTTCCGCATTCGTTCTATCCTTGGCCTGTGCTTCGCGTCCAGGCATACCGGTTCGTCCTTCGGCCCGACGGCGCGCAGGAACGGCTCATGCGCCGCTCCTGCGGCGCGCGCCGCTACGTCTTCAACAGGGCCCTCGCCCTGCAGAAGGAGCGGTATGCCGCCGGTGACAAGCACCTCTCCTACGCCGACCTCTGCAAGCACCTCACCGCCTGGAAGGCCGAACCCGACACTTCCTGGCTCAAGGAGGTGCACAGCCAGGTCCTGCAGCAGGCGCTCAAGGACCTCGACCGCGCCTACCGCAACTTCTTCGAGGGACGGGCCGAGTTCCCCCGCTTCAAGAGGAAGGGCAAGGACGACGCCTTCCGCCACCCGCAGAAGGTCGAGCTCGACCAGCCGAACGGGCGGGTCTTCCTGCCCAAGCTCGGTTGGATGCGCTACCGCGCGAGCAGGCTTGTCGAGGGCGAGATTGGGCAGGTCACCGTCTCGCTGAAGGCCGGCAAGTGGCACGTCTCGGTCCAGACCGAGCGCGAGGTCGAGAAGCCGGTCCACCCGTCGACGACGCTTGTCGGCATCGACGTCGGCGTGACGCGTTTCGCCACGCTGTCCGACGGCACCGTCATCGAACCGGCGAACGCGTTCCGCAAGGCCGAGGCGGCGCTCGCGAAGGCGCAGCGGGCGATGGCCCGCAAGACCAAGTTCAGTAGGAACTGGAGGAAGGCGAAGGCGAAGGTACAACGGGTCCAGGCACGCATCGCCCGCATCCGCTCCGACTTCCTGCACAAGACCTCGACGACCGTCAGCAAGAACCACGCGGTGGTCTGCGTCGAGGACCTGGACGTGCGGGCGATGACCGCGAGCGCGGCCGGGACGGTCGAGGAGCCGGGCGTGAACGTCCGTCAGAAGGCGGGGCTGAACAAGGCGATCCTGGACCAGGGGTGGGGCGAGTTCCGCCGGCAGGTCGGGTACAAGCAGGAGTGGCTCGGCGGTTGGCTGCTGCCGGTGCCGGCTCCGAACACGAGCCGGACGTGCCCGGAATGCGGGCACGTGGCGGCGGGGAACCGCCCGAGCCAGGCCGTGTTCCGGTGCGTGGCGTGCGGGTACGCGGCGAACGCGGACGACGTGGCGTCGATCAACATTGCAAGGGCGGGGCACGCCCGGTTAGCCTGCGGAGAGACTTCGCCCGTGATGGCGTCGGCCCAGGAACCCACCGAGGCGGG
>NZ_LSIX01000183.1:0-889 GCF_001556475.1 Methylobacterium sp. CCH5-D2
CACCCTGTCCCTCTCCCGCACGGGAGAGGGGACCCGCGTCCCTTCCGCCTAGGCACGCGCTTGGCATATGCGATTGCCCTGCTCTGCGGGGGAGGGAGAGGGCGGGGGATGTACCCCCTCAGCCAGCCTCCCCGAACCCGTACAACCGCCGCGGGTTCTCCACGAAGTACCGGCGGCGATCTTCCTCGTCCGGGATCCAGTCCGCCACGAGGTCGAGCAGGTCGCCGATCCGCGGCGGTCCCTTCCAGGCGGCGACGTGGGGCCAGTCCGAGCCCCAGAGGCAGCGCTCCGGCGCCGCCGCGTGCAGCGCGCGGGCGAAGGGGATCGTGTCGGCGTAGGGCGCGCCCGCGACCGAGGTACGGAAGGCGCCCGACAGCTTCACCCAGGCCCCGTCGCGCACCAGATCGACCAGCGTGCGGAAGCCCGGATCGTCGAGCCCCGCCGAGGTCGGCATGTGGCCCATATGGTCCACCACGAAGGGCACGGGCAGGCGCGCGAGGCGGGCGGCCATCGGGGGCAGCTGGCGGGCATCGACTAGGAATTGCAGGTGCCAGCCCATCTCGCGGGCGAGGGCGCCGTATTCCTCAAGCGCCGCGAAGCCGACGCCCCCGCCGAACAGCACGTTGAGCCGCAGGGCCACCACGCCCGCCGCCTTGAGGTCGGCGAGCTCCCGCTCGGGCAGGCCGAGCGGGATCACCGCGACGCCGCGCAGCCGCACCGGGTTCGCCCGCAGGGTCTCGACCATGCGCCGGTTGTCGGTGCCGTGCACGCTGACTTGGATCAGCACGCCGTTGGCCATGCCGGTGGCGTCCAGCATCGCGCAGTAGCGCTCGCCCGGCGCGGCGGGCGGGGTGTAGCTGCGCTCGGGCACCAGCGGGTAGTGCGGCGG
>NZ_LSIX01000184.1:0-3966 GCF_001556475.1 Methylobacterium sp. CCH5-D2
GTGCATCGCGCGACGCGGCCGCGCCTCCTGCGGCGAAAGCCGCGCCCCCCTTCCCGCCGTGCCGGAATGGGGGGCGTGGTTCAGGCCCGCCCGGAGGGGTGTCGACCGCCTCAGGCCGCGGGGGCGTCCTCCTCCGGCTCCGGATCGGCCGTCCACGCGGTGGCGAAGGCGGCGAGCCGGCGCGCGTCGGGGAAGGCCAGCACCGTCACGGTCCGCTCGGTCGGCGCCGCCCCCGGATAGGGTGCGAGCGCCACGCTCACCTGCGTCAGCCGCGCCTCCGGGGCCTCCGCCGCGATCCAGGCGGCGGCCGCATCGTCCAGGCGGTCGGGCGCGGCGAGCGCCCGGGAATCGCCGCGCAGCACGATCACGTACGATCCGAGACTTGGATCCGCCTCCTGGACCGCCTTGACGACGTCGATCACGCGCCGCTCTCGGGGAATTCGTTGATCTGGACCTGGGCCTGACGGTCGGTGAACTTCGGGATGTCGCCGAAGATCTCGGCCCCGTGCGCGGCGGCCGCCTTCTGGAAGGCGTCGGCCGATTCCCAGGTCAGCAGGGCCATCACCTGATAGGGGGCCTCGCCCCCGTCCGGCGTCGAGACGCCGCGCACGATCTTCGCCTCGTGCAGGCCGAAGGAGGACCAGCGCTCGCGCACCAGCGGCATGTGGTGGCCGAGATAGTAGGCCATGTCGAAGCGGCCGCCGGCCGGGTACATCACGCTCACGAGGATCATCGTTTCTCTCCCGGTGCCCGTCCGGCGGGCGGTCCCCGCTGGCGGGCGCCGCCCGGTGCGGGACTTCGTGTGCCGGGCGCGGACGCGCCCGGTCTGGATCTAGGGCGGCGCGGCCCTCAGTGCAGCTTCACCCGCGGCTCGGTGCGCCGGGTCAGCGCCCGGGCGGCGGCGTCGAGCGCCGTCTTGACGGTGCCGTGCAGCGCCCGCTCGTGCATCTTGTAGAGCGAGCGGTACATCAGCCGGGCGAACAGCCCGGCGATGAACATGTTCTTCCCCTGGATGAAGCCCATCAGGCTGCCCACCGTGGAGTACTCGCCGAGCGAGACCAGGGAGCCGAAGTCGCGGTAGCGGAACGGCGTCAGCGGCCGCCCGGCCATCTTGGCGGGGATCTGCTTGACGAGGTAGGTCGCCTGCTGGTGGGCGGCCTGGGCGCGGGGCGGCACGGGCGTGTCGGAGCCGGCCTCCACGAGGTAGGCGCAGTCGCCGATCGCGAAGATGTCCGGGTCGCGCGTGGTCTGGAGCGTCGGCGTCACCACGAGCTGGTTGGTGCGCGTGGTCTCGAGCCCGCCGATATCGTGCAGGAAGGGCGGCGCCTTCACGCCCGCCGCCCAGACGACCAGTTCGGAGGGGATGAAGGCGCCGTCGGCGAGCGCGACGCCGTCGGCCCGCACCTCGGTGACGCGGGCGCGCACCCGCACCTCGACGCCGATCTTGGTGAGCAACGCCATCACCTCCGCCGAGAGCCGGTGCGGCACGGCCGGGAGGATGCGGTCGGCGGCCTCCACCAGGGTGATCTTGAGGTCCTTGTCCGGGTCGATGCGGTCGAGGCCGGTGCCGACCACGTGGCGCAGCGTGCGGTGCAGCTCGGCAGCGAGTTCCGTGCCGGTGGCGCCCGCACCGATCACCGTGACGTGGAGCTGGCCCGGCCGCACCGGGCCGGTCTGGGTGTGGGCGCGCAGCATCGCGTTGACGAGGCGCTGGTGGAAACGCACCGCCTGGGCCTGGGTGTCCAGCGCGATGGCGTGCTCGGCCACGCCCGGCGTGCCGAAATCGTTGGTGGTGGAGCCCACCGCCATCACGAGCGTGTCGTAGGGAACCGTCCGCTCGGGCGTCACCTCGCGCCCTTCCGCATCGTGGCTCGCGGCGAGCTGGACCGTGCGCGTAGCCCGGTCGAGCCCAATCATCTGGCCGATGCGGTAGCGGAAATGGTGCTGGTGGGCGTGGTGCAGGTAGTCCACCGCGTGGTGCCCGATGTCGAGGCTGCCGGCCGCCACCTCGTGCAGCAGCGGCTTCCAGATATGGGTGCGGGCCCGGTCCACCAGCGTGACGTGCGCCTTGCCCTTGCGGCCGAGCTTGTCCCCGAGCTGCGTGACGAGCTGCAGGCCGGCGGCGCCGCCTCCGACCACCACGATGCGGTGCAGGCCGCTCTCCTTCTCGGCAGGTACCATTCCGTCCCCTCAAGCGCTCGTCGGCCCGGCACGTCCGGCCACCGCGATCTCATCCCTGCTTACACAGGATAGGCGTCTGTATGCCAGATCTTCCCGTCACCCCGTCCGGCCTCTTGCGCGGGACGCGCGCTCAGGCCTGCGGCGCGCCGGGCTGGCGCAGAGGATGCGCCTCGGCGAAGGCGGGCAGCGCGAGGCAGGTCTCGGCGATGCGGGCCACGGTCGGATAGGGCTCGGTCGGCACCGAGAAGATCCTGGTGCCCACCCAGAGGCTGACGAGGCAGAGGTCGGCGTGGCTGACCTGATCGCCCTGGCAGAACCGGCCGGTGCCGGGCTCGCCGCTCAAGCGCTTCTCCAGCGTCTCCAACCCGGTGGTGAAGCTGTGGCGCACGAACTCCATCATGCGCGCCTGGGGCAGGCCGTAGGCTTCCATCAGGTAGGTGCGCACCCGCGGCACGTAGAGCGGGTGCGTGTCGCAGGCGACGACCTGGGCGAGCGAGCGCGCCCGCGCACGGGCCCGCGGGTCCTCCGGCAGCAGGCGCACGCCGCCCCGCGTTTCCTCCAGATAGTCGAGGATGGCGAGCGACTGGGTCAGCGGCGGCCCGTCCCCGTCGAAGAGCGCCGGCACCGCGCCCTGCGGGTTGATCGCCCGGAATTCCGGCCGGTGCTGGTCGCCCGCGTCGAGGTCGATGAAGGTCTCCTCGTACGGGATCTGCTTCAGCTTCAGGGCGATCCGTACCCGGAAGGCGGCGGCCGAGCGCCAGTTGCCGTACATCTTCATCGTGTGCCCCCATCTCGCCTGCCACCGAGCACACCCCAGAGCGGTCCGAACCGCAAGGGCCGCGCCCGTCATGATCCGGGCCTCTCCCCGGCCTGCTATCCGCCGGCTGAAAACCTGCCCGGCGCTGCGACGCGTTGCCCCGGCCGCGGCTTCCTGCAAAGACACGGGCTCAAGGACACGCTTCGGGCCCGCACGAGCCCCGATGGAGCACCGGGATGCAGATCGCCACACCCTACCTGATGTTCCTCGGCGACGTGCCGGACAAGCTGGCCGCCAAGACCGCCTACGGCATTGCCGACTGGCGTCCCGAATGGTGCGTCGGCCAGATGCGCCTGCCCGGCTGCGCGGCCGATCTCGGCATCCCGGACCTCACCCTCGACGAGGCGCTCGCCAAAGGCTGCCGGACGCTGGTGATCGGCGTGGTCAACGCGGGCGGCGTGCTGCCCGAGCACTGGGTCGCCGAGATCGTGGCCGCCCTCGATGCCGGCCTCGACGTGGCGAGCGGCCTGCACGTCCGGCTCGGCGCGGTGCCGGCGATCGCGGAAGCGGCCGAGCGCAACGGCCGCCAGCTCCACGACGTCCGCCACACCAGCGAGACCTTCGCCACCGGCAAGGGCACGCGGCGGCCGGGCCTGCGCCTGCTGACCGTCGGCACCGACTGCTCGGTCGGCAAGAAGTACACCGCGCTGGCGCTGGAGAAGGGCATGCGGGCGCGCGGCCTCGACGCGGATTTCCGCGCCACCGGCCAGACCGGCGTGTTCATCTCCGGCCGGGGCGTGGCCATCGACGCGGTGGTGGCCGATTTCATCTCGGGCGCCGTCGAGTGGATCGCGCCGGCCGCCGCGCCGGGGCACTGGGACCTGATCGAGGGCCAGGGCTCGCTCTACCATCCCTCCTTCGCGGGCGTGAGCCTCGGGCTGCTCCACGGCGCGCAGGCGGACGCCTTCGTGGTCTGCCACGAGCCGACCCGCACCACGATGCGCGGCGTCGAGCACCCGCTGCCGACG
>NZ_LSIX01000185.1:0-3578 GCF_001556475.1 Methylobacterium sp. CCH5-D2
AGCAGGCGACTGTTAATCGCCTTGTCGCAGGTTCGAGTCCTGCTCGGGGAGCCAGTATCTCCTGACAATCGAACGGTCTTCGTCGGCGCGGACAAGCATATCCCCGTCGAAGTCTCGTTGCGCCCGTATGCCCTGCTGCACCGATGCACGCAGCGGGCTTGACCGCGCCGCGCGCATGATCCTTGCTCCCGGCCCGGTTCCCGGTCGCATGCGAGGTCCAAAGCCGTGCTCCTCACCCCCCGCGAGAAGGACAAGCTCCTCGTCGCCATGGCGGCGCAGGTGGCGCGCAATCGCCTCGCACGGGGCGTGAAGCTGAATCACCCGGAGGCGGTCGCGCTGATCACCGATTTCGTGGTCGAGGGCGCCCGCGACGGGCGTTCCGTCTCCGAGCTGATGCAGTCCGGCGCCACCGTGCTCGACGCCTCCCAGGTGATGGAGGGCGTGGCGGAGATGATCCACGACATCCAGGTCGAGGCGACCTTCCCGGACGGCACCAAGCTCGTGACCGTGCACCACCCGATCCGCGGCCTGCCCTCCGCCGACGTGCCCGGCACCGTGACGGTGCTGCCCGGCGAGATCGTGTTCAATGCGGACGCGCCGCGCACCGTGATCACGGTGGCCAACACGGGCGACCGGCCGATCCAGGTCGGCTCGCACTACCATTTCTACGAGGTCAATCCGGGTCTGGTCTTCGAGCGCGAGGATGCCCGCGGCAAGCGCCTCGACATCGCGCCCGGCACCGCCGTGCGCTTCGAGCCGGGCGCCACCCGCGAGGTGGCGCTGGTGCCGCTCTCGGGCGGGCGCACCGTCTACGGCTTCCGCGGCGACGTGATGGGCAAGCTCTGACCATGGCCAACGCACCCAAGCCCGCCGCCCTCCCGCGCGGCGCCTACGCGGCGATGTTCGGGCCGACGACCGGAGACCGCATCCGGCTCGCCGACACCAGCCTCGAGATCACCGTCGAGCGCGACTTCACCACCTACGGTGAGGAGGTGAAGTTCGGCGGCGGCAAGGTGATCCGCGACGGCATGGGCCAGTCGCAGGTCACGAACGCGGACGGCGCCGTCGATACGGTGATCACCAACGCGGTGGTGCTCGACCACTGGGGCATCGTGAAGTGCGACGTCGGCATCGTGCGGGGTCGGATCGCCAAGCTCGGCAAGGCCGGAAACCCGGATGTGCAGCCCGGGGTCGACATCGTGGTCGGGCCCGGCACCGAGGTGATCGCGGGCGAGGGCAAGATCCTCACCGCCGGCGGCTTCGACAGCCACATCCACTTCATCTGCCCGCAACAGATCGAGGAGGCGCTCTGCTCCGGCATCACTACGATGCTCGGCGGCGGCACGGGGCCCGCCCACGGCACCTTCGCCACGACCTGTACGCCCGGCCCCTGGCACATCGCCCGGATGATCGAGGCGGCCGACGCCTTCCCGATGAACCTCGCCTTCGCCGGCAAGGGCAACGCCGCGCGGCCCGAGAGCCTCGTCGAGATGATCCGCGCGGGCGCCTGCGCGATGAAGCTGCACGAGGACTGGGGCACCACCCCCGCGGCGATCGACAATTGCCTCACCGTCGCCGACCAGCACGACGTGCAGGTGATGATCCACACCGATACGCTCAACGAGTCGGGCTTCGTCGAGGACACGATCGCGGCCTTCCGGGGCCGCACCATCCACGCCTTCCACACCGAGGGCGCGGGCGGCGGCCACGCGCCGGACATCATCAAGGTGGCGGGGCTGCCGAACGTCTTGCCCTCGTCCACGAACCCGACGCGGCCCTACACGAAGAACACCATCGACGAGCATCTCGACATGCTGATGGTGTGCCACCACCTCGACCCGGCGATCCCCGAAGACCTCGCCTTCGCCGAGAGCCGGATCCGCCGCGAGACCATCGCGGCCGAGGACATCCTGCACGACATCGGCGCGCTCTCGATGATGTCCTCGGACAGCCAGGCGATGGGCCGGGTCGGCGAGGTCGTGATCCGCACGTGGCAGACCGCCGACAAGATGAAGCGGCAGCGCGGGGCGCTTTCCGGCGACGCGTCGGGCACCGACAACCTGCGGGCGCGCCGCTACGTAGCGAAGTACACGATCAACCCGGCGATCGCGCACGGCGTCTCGCGGCACATCGGCTCGGTCGAGCCCGGCAAGCTCGCCGACCTCGTGCTCTGGACGCCGGCCTTCTTCGGGGTGAAGCCCGACCTCGTCCTGAAGGGCGGCAGCATCGCGGCCGCCCCGATGGGCGACCCGAACGCCTCGATCCCGACGCCGCAGCCGGTCCATTACCGCCCGATGTTCGGCGCCTACGGCCGCACGCCCTTTTCCACCGCCCTCACCTTCGTGTCGCGGGCGGCGGTCGAGGACGGCGTGCGCGAGCGTCTCGGCGTGCAGAAAGAGCTGGTGGCCGTCGAGAACGTGCGCGGCGGCATCTCGAAGAAGAGCATGGTTCTCAACGACGCCACGCCCGTGATCGAGGTCGATCCCGAGACCTACGACGTGCGTGCCGACGGCGAACTCTTGGTCTGCGAGCCCGCCGAGGTGCTACCGATGGCCCAGCGCTACTTCCTGTTCTGACACCCGCTCGCAGCCATGCTCCGCGCCACCCGCATCCTTCGCCGCGACGCCCTATCGGGGGCTGAGATCGTCGATCGCATCGTGCTCGATCACGGCGACCGGCACCGCCGCCGCATGGCGATGCGGGGGCTCGGCGGCCTCGCCTTCCTGCTCGACTTGGCCGAAGCCACGGTGCTGGAGGACGGCGACGCCCTGGTGCTGGAGGACGGGCGCCTCGTCTGGGTCGAGGCCGCGCCCGAGCGGCTCCTGGCGATCCGCGCACCCTCCGATCACGCCCTGAAGCGCCTGATCTGGCACATCGGCAACCGACACATTCCGGCCGAGATCGCGCCCGACGCGGTCTATATCGGGGACGACCACGTGCTGGCCGAGATGGTGCGCGGCCTCGGCGGCAGCGCCGAGCCGGTGGAGCGCCCGTTCCGGCCGGAGGGCGGCGCCTACGCGGGGGGGCACGGTCATACCCACGACCAGACCCATGAGCACGGCCACCCAGGCCACGACCATGGCCATCACGATCATGGCCATCACGATCATGGCCACGGGCATCACCATCACCGCCCGCATGACTGATGCCCTGCGGCTGATGGCGTGGCTGTCGCCGACCTACCCGGTCGGCGCCTACGCCTATTCCCACGGGCTCGAATGGGCCGTGGAGGCGGGCGACGTGTGCGACGAGGCGAGCCTCGCCCTGTGGCTCGACGACGTGGTCGAGCGAGGGAGCCTGCGCAGCGACCTGATCCTCGCCGACAACGCCCATCGCGGCGCGGCCGACGCCGCGCTTCTTGTCGAGGTGAACGCGCTCGCCCTGTCGCTGGCGCCGTCCCGCGAGCTCCATCTCGAGACCAGCCAGCAGGGGCGCAGCTTCCTCGACGCGACGCTGCAGGCCTGGCCCTGCTCCGGTCTCGCGGGCGTTGCGGCAGCGCTGCCGGAGGCGGTGGCCTACCCGGTCGCGGTCGGCGCGGCGGCGGGCGCGCACGGCATCGCGGCCGGCCCGATGCGCGC
>NZ_LSIX01000186.1:0-5835 GCF_001556475.1 Methylobacterium sp. CCH5-D2
GTAGAGTTCTCATCCCTCACCCCAACCCTCTCCCGCACGGGAGAGGGGGCGCGTTCCGGTTCGGCCCCTCAGGCGGAGACCGTCCTCGCCTCCCCCGCAGAGGGGGGAGGAAGCGCAACGCGCGTGTCCTCCTGGGCTCCCGACGCCGAGCGCGAACTGAAAAAGATCCCCTTCTTCGTCCGCGGCCGGGCGCGGACCAACACGGAAACCTTCGCCCGGGAGCGGGCGATCCCGCTCATCACCGTCGAGACCCTGTACGATGCCAAGGCCCATTTCAGCCGATAGCGCGGCGGATGCCGGCCGGCGGCCGGGCATCCGCGTCGTGATCGTAACCCTCGACAACCATCTCGCGAGCGCGGTCGAGCGGGCGCGCCTGCGCCTCAGGGCCGAGCTGCCGGGGCTGGAGCTGGCCTTCCACGCGGCGGCCGAGTGGGAGACCGACCCGGCCGGAATCGCGCGCGCCGAGGCCGACATCGCGGCCGCCGACATCGTGCTCTGCGCGATGCTGTTCCTCGACGAGCACGTCCGGGCGATCCTGCCGGCCCTCACGGCCCGCCGCGCGGCCTGCGACGCGATGGTGGGCTGCCTCTCGGCCGCCGAGATCGTGCGCACGACGAAGCTCAACCGCTTCGACATGAGCGGCACCAAGCGAAGCGCGCTGGATTTCCTGAAGCGCCTGCGCGGCAAGCCGGGCGCCGGCAAAGCCGGTGCGGAGGGCAACGCCGCCCGCCAGATGGCGCTGGTGCGCAAGCTGCCGAAGATCCTGCGCTTCATCCCGGGCTCGGCCCAGGACGTGCGGGCCTATTTCCTCACCCTGCAATACTGGCTCGCCGGCTCCGAGGCGAACGTCGCCGCCCTCGTGCGCCTCCTGGTGCAGCGCTACGCCTCCGGGCCACGGGCGGCGTGGCGGGCGCTCGCCCCGGCGCCCGCGCCGCGCGACTACCCCGAGACCGGGCTCTACCACCCGGCGCTGGCGCAGCGGATCACCGAGGATCCGGCCGCGCTGCCGCGGCAGGCCGGTGCGCGCGGCCGGGTCGGCCTCCTGCTGATGCGCTCCTACGTGCTGGCCGGCAACACCGCCCATTACGACGGGGTAATCGCGGCGCTCGAAGCGCGCGGCCTCGACGTGGTGCCGGCCTTCGCGGCGGGCCTCGACAACCGCCCGGCGGTGGAGGCCTTCTTCACGCGGAACGGGGCCGCCTCGATCGACGCGCTGGTCTCGCTCACCGGGTTCTCGCTGGTCGGCGGCCCGGCCTACAACGACGCGGCGGCGGCGGAAGCCGCGCTCGCCCGCCTCGACGTGCCCTACCTCGCCGCCCAGGCGCTGGAGTTCCAGACGATCGAGCAGTGGGAGGCCGGGGCGCGCGGCCTCTCGCCGGTCGAGGCCACCATGATGGTGGCGATCCCCGAACTCGACGGCGCCACCGCGCCGATGGTGTTCGGCGGCCGCTCCTCGGCGTCGGGTGCCGACAACGCCCGCGACATGCGGGTGCACCCGGAGCGCGCCGCCCGTCTCGCCGAGCGGGTCGCGCGGCTCGTCGCCCTGCGGCGCACCCCGAAGGCGGAGCGCCGGCTCGGGGTCGTGCTGTTCAACTTCCCGCCGAATTCGGGCGCCACCGGCTCGGCCGCCTTCCTCTCGGTCTACGCCTCGCTCCTCAACACGCTGAAAGCTCTCAAGGCCGACGGCTACGACGTGGTGGTGCCCGAGAGCGCCGACGCGCTGCGCCAAAAAATCCTCGGCGGGAACGCGGAGCGCTACGGCACGCCGGCCAACGTCCACGCCCGCATCGCGGCCGACGACCACGTCGCCCGCGAGCCGCACCTCACCGAGATCGAGGCGCAGTGGGGCCCGGCGCCCGGCCGCCACCAGAGCGACGGCCGCGCGATCCTGGTGCTCGGGGCGCAGTTCGGCAACGTCTTCGTCGGGGTGCAGCCGGCCTTCGGCTACGAGGGCGACCCGATGCGGCTCCTGTTCGAGCAGGGTTTTTCGCCGACCCACGCTTTCTCGGCCTTCTACCGCTGGCTGCGCGAGGACTTTTGCGCCGACGCGCTCCTGCATTTCGGCACGCACGGGGCGCTCGAATTCATGCCCGGCAAGCAGACCGGGCTGTCCGCCGCCTGCTGGCCCGAGCGGCTGATCGGCGCGACGCCCAACGTCTACCTCTACGCCGCCAACAACCCCTCGGAGGGGACGCTGGCCAAGCGCCGCTCGGCAGCGACCCTGGTGAGCTACCTGACGCCGAGCCTCGCGGCGGCCGGGCTCTACCGCGGCCTCGTGGACCTGCGCGCCGGGCTGGAGCGCTGGCGCGCCCTGCCGCCGGAATCCGCCCACGAGCGGGCGGCGCTCGCCGGGGTGATCCAGGCCCAGGGCGCGGCCCTCGACCTCGTCGTGCCTGAGCCCGCCTGGACCGGCGACCCGGCCCCCGTCGAGGCGCTCCGCGTCGCGCTCGACGAGCTGGAACAGACCCTGATCCCGCACGGCCTGCACGTGCTGGGCGAGGGTCTTTCGGAACCTGAGCGCACCGACCTGCTCGCCGCGCTGGCCGAGGCCTCGCACGGCCTCAAGCCCGACCGCGCCGCGCTCGCCGCGCTCGCCGCCGGGGAGGGGGCGGAGGCCGTGCTCGCCCGCGCCGGCCTGCCCCCGAGCGAGACCCTGCGCGCCGCCTTCGCGGATCTCGCCGCGCTGAACCGGCAGCTCGCGACCTCCGAGGAGATGACCGGGCTGCTGCGCGCGCTGGACGGCCGCTTCGTCGCCCCCGTCCCGGGCGGCGACCTCCTGCGCAACCCGGCGATCCTGCCGACGGGCCGCAACCTCCACGGCTTCGATCCCTACCGCCTGCCCTCCGCCTTCGCGGTGGCCGACGGGGCCGCCCAGGTCGCCCGCGTGCTCGCCCGCCACCGGGCGGACGGGCAGCCCTACCCCGAGAGCGTCGCGCTGGTGCTCTGGGGCACCGACAACCTGAAGAGCGAGGGCGGTCCGATCGCGCAGGCGCTGGCGCTCGTCGGCGCGGCGCCCCGCTTCGACGGCTACGGGCGGCTCGCCGGCGCGACGCTGATCCCGCTGGAGACACTGGGCCGCCCGCGCATCGACGCGGTGGTCACGCTCTCCGGGATTTTTCGCGACCTCCTGCCCCTGCAGACGAAGCTGCTGGCGGAAGCAAGCTGGCTCGCGGCAACTGCCGACGAGCCCGTCGAAAAGAACTTCGTGCGCAAGCACGCGCTGGCGATCCAGGCCGAGCAGGGCTGCGACCTCGAGACGGCGGCGCTCCGGGTCTTCTCGAACGCGGAAGGGGCCTACGGCGCCAACGTCAACCAGCTGGTCGAGTCCGGCCGCTGGGACGACGAGGCCGAGCTGACCGAGGCGTTCTCGCGCCGCAAGTCCTTCGCGTACAACCGCTCGGGCAAGCCGGCGCCGCAGCGCGCCCTGATGCAGGCGGTGCTGGCGCGCGTCGATCTCGCCTACCAGAACCTCGACTCGGTCGAGCTCGGGGTGACCTCCGTCGACCACTATTTCGACGGGCTCGGCGGCGTCGGCCGGGCGGTGGCGCGGGCCAAGGGCGAGGCCGTCCCGATCTACATCAGCGACCAGACCCGCGGGGAGGGCCGGGTGCGCTCGCTGCCCGAGCAGGTGGCCCTGGAGACGCGCACCCGCATGCTCAACCCGAAATGGTACGAGGGTCTGCTCGGCCACGGCTACGAGGGCGTGCGCCAGATCGAGGCGACCTTGACCAACACGGTCGGCTGGTCGGCCACCGCGGGCGCGGTCCAGCCCTGGATCTACCAGCGCATCACCGAGACCTTCGTGCTCGACGACGCGATGCGCGCCCGCCTCTCCGAACTCAACCCCACCGCCTCGGCAAAAGTCGCGAGCCGCCTGATCGAGGCGCATCGCCGCGGCTTCTGGACGCCGGACCCGGCCACCCGCGACGCGCTGGCGCGCGCCGAGGAGGAGCTGGAGGATCGGCTGGAAGGGGTCTTCGTGAACGCCACGCCGGGAGTCGCCGCATGAACATCGCGATCCGCAACCCCGTCCCCCGGCGGGAGGAGGGCAGCGTCCAGGTGGCGCTCGACCCGAACCTCAGGATCGAGGGCGCCAAGGTCTTCGCCGTCTACGGCAAGGGCGGCATCGGCAAGTCCACCACCTCCTCGAACCTCTCGGTGGCCTTCTCCAAGCTCGGCAAGCGGGTGCTCCAGATCGGCTGCGACCCGAAGCACGACTCGACCTTCACGCTAACGAAGCGCCTCGCCCCGACCGTGATCGACGCCCTGGAGGCGGTGAACTTCCACTCCGAGGAGCTACGCCCCGAGGACTTCGTGGTGCCGGGCTACAACGGCGTACTCTGCGTCGAGGCGGGCGGGCCGCCCGCCGGCACCGGCTGCGGCGGCTACGTGGTCGGCCAGACCGTGAAGCTCCTGAAGGAGCATCACCTCTTGGAAGACACCGACGTCGTGGTCTTCGACGTGCTGGGCGACGTGGTCTGCGGCGGCTTCGCCTCGCCGCTCCAGCACGCCGACCGGGGGCTGATCGTCACGGCCAACGACTTCGACTCGATCTTCGCGATGAACCGGATCGTCGCGGCGATCCAGGCCAAGGCGAAGAACTACGGCGTGCGGATCGGCGGCGTCATCGCCAACCGCTCGGCGGCCACCAACGAGATCGACCGCTTCAACGCGGCCACCGGCCTGCGGCGGCTGGCGCACTTCCCCGATCTCGACGTGGTGCGGCGCTCGCGCCTGAAGAAGGCGACGTTGTTCGAGATGGAGGAGACGCCGGAGCTGCGCGCCGTGACCGACGAGTACATGCGGCTCGCCGAATCGCTCTGGTCCGGGGTGGAGCCCTGCGCGGCCACGCCGATGAAGGACCGCGACCTCTTCGAGTTCCTGGGGTTCGACTGATGGGCGGCCCCACCACCTACGACGCCCGCCGGGGCGAGCTGACCACCTATTTCGACCGCACCGCGGCCGACGCCTGGGCCCGGCTGACCTCGGACGCGCCGGTGAGCCGGATCCGCGCCACGGTGCGGGCCGGCCGCGACGCCATGCGGGCGAACCTGCTGGCCTGGCTGCCGGAGGATCTCACCGGCGCGCGGCTGCTCGATGCCGGCTGCGGCACCGGCGCGCTCGCGGTCGAGGCCGCGCGCCGCGGCGCCGCGGTGGTGGCAATCGACGTCTCGCCGACGCTGGTCGGCCTCGCCCGCGAGCGCCTGCCGGAGATCGCCGGGCCCGGACGCGTCGAGTTCCGGGTCGGCGACATGCTCGATCCCGCGCTCGGGCGCTTCGACCACGTCGTGGCGATGGATTCGCTGATCCACTACCGCGCCGCCGACATCGTGCGGGCGCTGGCCGCGCTGGCACCGCGCACCGCGGGCTCGCTGCTCGTCACGGTGGCGCCCCGCACCGCGCTCCTCACGCTGATGCACGCGGCCGGCAAGCTGTTCCCGAAGGGCGACCGGGCGCCCGCCATCGTGCCGATCACGGAAGCGGCGCTGCGGCGGCGCATCGCGGGCGAGCCGGCGCTGGCGGACTTCGCGGTGGCGCGCACGCGCCGGATCGACAGCGGCTTCTACCTCTCCAACGCGATCGCCCTGACGCGCGCTCTCTCTTCCTTCTCTGCGGGGGCGCACGTCGAAGCCGGGCACTCGGGGCAGGGCGACGAGGACAGGGCAGCGACGCCGCAGAATGAGGCGCGGGTCCCCTCTCCCGTGCGGGAGAGGGACAGGGTGAGGGGCCCGGAGCCATCCGGAGAAGCCACTGCGGTTCCGCGGCGGCGCTGCGTCCCTTCCGTAGAGTTCTCGTCCCTCACCCCAACCCTCTCCCGCACGGGAGAGGGGGCGC
>NZ_LSIX01000187.1:0-2127 GCF_001556475.1 Methylobacterium sp. CCH5-D2
CTCACCGGCACCGCCCGCCTCGTCCGGGAGGCCGAGGAGCGGGCCGAGGCGCTGCGGCTCCGGCAGGAGGCCGAGCGCCGCCGCCGCGAGATCGCCCGCCGCCGCGACGCGATCGAGCGCCAGATCGCCGAGCTGCGCGCCGGGCTCGAGGCGGCCGAGGAGGAGGAGAGCGTGCTCCTCGGCGAGACCGAGGCGCGCGAGGGGCGGCTGGAGGCCGAGCGGCGCGAGCGCGCGGCCCGGCGCGGCGCGGCGAGCTGAGGAGCCGATCCGATGAGCGACGACAAGGGCTTGGAGAAGGGGCAGGCCCCCGACGAGGGCGCCGAGGCTGACCTCGACCCCAACCACTACCACCTGCGCCTCTACGTGGCCGGGCAGACCGCCAAGTCGCTCGCCGCGACGGCGAACCTGCGGCGCTTCTGCGAGGAGCACCTCGCCGGCCGCTACGACATCGAGGTCATCGACCTGATGAAGAACCCGAAGCTCGCGGCCGGCGACCAGATCCTGGCGATCCCGACGCTGGTGCGTCGCCTGCCCTCCCCGCTCAAGCGCATCATCGGCGACCTCTCGAACACCGAGAAGGTGCTGGTCGGGCTCGACATCCGCCCGAAGGACGCGCCTTGAGCCGCGTCCTCGGCCCCCTGCCCGCGGACGGCCGGCCCCTGCTGCGCCTGTTCATCGCCGGCACCTCGCCGCGCTCGAGCCGGACCGTCGAGGCGGTCCGGCACCTGCGCGACGCGCACCTGCCGGCCTACGAGCTGGAGGTCGTCGATCTCTACCAGCAGCCCCAGCTCGCCGAGGCCGACCGGGTGGTCGCCGCCCCGACCCTGGTGCGGGTGAGCCCCGGCCCGACGCGCCGCGTGGCCGGCGACCTCACGGACGCGCGCCGCATCCTGCACGGACTCGGGCTCGACGCGGCCGAGGGAGCGCCCGCGGAGGCCCGGGGACGTGCCGATGAGCGCTGAACTCGCCGCCGCCCGCGCCCGCATCGCGGAGCTCGAGGCGCGGCTGGAGGAGAGCGAGGACACGCTCGCGGCGATCCGCCGGGGCGATTTCGACGCGGTCGTGGTCGAGGGGCCCGACGGCGAGCGCCTCGTCTACACCCTGGAGAACGCCGACCGGCCCTACCGGGTGCTGATCGAGCAGATCCAGGAGGGCGCCTTCACGCTCTCGGCCGAGGGCACGCTGCTCTACGGCAACCGCCGCCTCGCCGCGATGCTGGGCCTGCGCCAGGAGCGGCTGATCGGACAGCCGCTGCGCCGCTTCGTCCTGCCCCAGGACGCAGGCGCCCTCGACGCGCTCCTCGCCGGGGCGGCCGAGGCCCCGGCCCGGGCCGAGATCGGCTTTCGGGACGCGGAGGGCGCCCAGCACCCCGTCCACCTCTCGCTCGCCAGGCTGGAGCGCGACGGCGGCGCGCCCCTCCTCTGCGGGGTGCTGACCGACCTCACCGAGCAGCGCGGGCGCCTCGACGAGCTCGCCGCCGCCAACGCCCGGCTCACCGCCGAGATCGCGGAGCGCGAGCGGATCGAGGACGCCCTGCGCCAGTCGCAGAAGATGGAGGCGGTGGGCCAGCTCACGGGGGGCGTGGCGCACGACTTCAACAACCTGCTCACCGTCATCAAGTCGTCCACGGACCTCCTGAAGCGGCGCGAGCTGCCCGAGGAGCGCCGCGCCCGCTACGTGCTGGCGATCTCCGACACCGTGGACCGGGCCGCCAAGCTCACCGGCCAGCTCCTCGCCTTCGCGCGGCGGCAGGCGCTCCAGCCCGAGACCTTCGACGCGGGCGCGAGCGTCGCGGCCATCGGCGACATGGTGGGCACGCTGACGGGCGCGCGCATCCGCGTGGGCGTGCGCCTGCCCGACCTGCCCTGCTACGTCCACGCCGACCCGAGCCAGTTCGACACCGCGCTCGTCAACATCGCGGTCAACGCCCGCGACGCCATGGAGGGCGAGGGCACGCTGACGATCGAGGTCGCGGCCACCGAATCCGTGCCGGCCTCGCGCGGCCAGATGCCGGTGCGGGGCCGCTTCGTGGCGGTCTCGGTGAGCGACACCGGCACCGGCATCGCGCCGGAGGTGCTGGCGCGCATCTTCGAGCCCTTCTTCACCACGAAGGGCGTCGGCCAGGGC
>NZ_LSIX01000018.1:0-4343 GCF_001556475.1 Methylobacterium sp. CCH5-D2
GCCGCTCGGCGATCGCCTCGGGCGGGTGCTCGTAGGGGAACAGGAACTCGACCGCGTCGAAGCCCGCATCCGCGGCCGCCGCGAAGCGGTCGAGGAAGGCGTGCTCCGTGAACATCAGCGTGAGGTTGGCGGCGAAGCGCGGCATGGCTCGTCTCACTCCTTCGCGGGCAGCGTCACGCCCGAGAGCTGGGCGTAGATCCGGGCCACCGAGGCGTCGTCGTCGCGGCCCATCCCGGCGCCCGACGCCGCCAGGAACATCTGCAGGGCGGCGGCCGCCACCGGCACGGGGTGGCGCTCGGCCCGGGCCATGTCCTGCACGATGCCGAGGTCCTTGACGAAGATGTCGACCGCGCTCTTCGGGCTGTAATCGCCCTCGACGACGTGGGGCATCCGGTTCTCGAACATCCACGAATTGCCGGCGGACGCCGTGATCACCTCGTAGACCTTGGCGAGGTCGAGGCCTTGCTTGGCCGCGAAGCTCATCGCCTCGCTGGCGGCGGCGATGTGCACGCCGGCCAGCAGCTGGTTGATCATCTTGAAGGCCGCGCCCTGGCCGGCGGCGTCGCCGAGTTCGTAGAGCCTGCCCGCCATGGCATCCAGGGCGGGGCGGGCCGCCGCGAAGGCCTGCGCCGAGCCCGAGGCCAGGAAGGTGAGGGCGCCCTCCGCCGCGCGGGCCGCGCCGCCGCTCATCGGCGCGTCGAGGTAGAGCCGGCCGGTCGCCTCCAGGCGCTGGGCGAGACCCCGGGCGATGGCCGGATCCATGGTGGCGGAGGAGACGAAGACGGCGCCCGGCCGCATGGTCCCGGCGGCGCCGTCCGGCCCGAACAGCACGGCCTCGGTCTGGGCGGCGTTGACCACGACGCAGACCACGACGTCGGCGCCCTCGGCCGCCTGGGCCGGGGTAGCGGCCCCGCGCCCGCCCGCCGCCTGGAAGCGGGCGACCGCCTCGGGGTTCACGTCGCAGGCGGCGACCGAGAAGCCCGCCCGCAGGAGCGAGGCCGCCATGCCGGCGCCCATCGAGCCGAGGCCGATCACCGCGGCGCGGCCTGTCTGAGTGGTGCTCATGGTGTGGGATCCTGGGTTGTTCGGGATCGGGGCGGCAAGGCCGCCGCAGCATTTCCCTCCCCCGCAGAGGGGGGAGGGAGAACGCGCGCTATCGGTTCACCAGCCGCTTCGGCGTCAGGAACACGCAGGCCGCGCCGATCACCAGCATCGCGGCGAGCGCGTACATGCCGCCGGCCGTGCTGCCGGTGGAGTCGCGCACCGCCCCGATCACGAAGGGTGCCACGAAGCCCGCGAGGTTGCCGACCGAGTTGATCAGGGCGATGCCGGCGGCGGCCCCCGTTCCGGCCAGGAACGCCGTCGGCAGCGACCAGAACAGGGGCGCGCAGGTGAGCACGCCGCCCGCCGCCACCGAGAGCGCCGCGATCGCGATCACGGTGCTGCCGGTGCTCGCCGCCACGACGAAGCCGACGGAGCCCGCCAGCGCCGGCACGATCAGGTGCCAGCGGCGCTCGCGCATCCGGTCGGCGCTGCGGCCGAGCAGGATCATCACGAAGACCGCGAACAGGAACGGGATCGCGCTGACGAGGCCGATGTTGAGGTTGCCCTGGATCCCGGACGCCTTGACGATCGTCGGCATCCAGAAGGTCAGGCCGTACTGACCCGTCACGAAGGCGAAGTAGATCAGGCTCATGAACCAGATCCGGCCGTTGCGGAACACGGTGGCGATCGAGTGCGGGCTCTCCGTCTTGCCCTCGCGCTCGGCCGCGATGTCGCGCTCGATCACGGCCTTCTCGGCCTCGGTGAGCCAGGCCGCGTCGGCCGGCCGGTTGTCGAGGTAGAGGAACACCGCCGCGCCGACCAGAACGGCCGGGATCGCCTCGATCAGGAACATCCACTGCCAGCCCGAGAGGCCGTAGGCGCCGTTGAAGGCGTCCATGATCCAGCCGGAGAGCGGGTTGCCGAAGATGCCCGACACGGGAATCGCCGACATGAACACCGCGATCACCCGGGCGCGGCGATGCGCGGGGAACCACGAGGTCACGTAGAGGATCACGCCCGGGTAGAAGCCGGCCTCGGCCAGCCCCAGCAGGAAGCGCATGATGTAGAACGAGGTCGCCGAGTTCACGAACATGAAGGCGCCCGAGATCAGGCCCCAGGTGATCATGATCCGGGCGATCCAGACCCGGGCGCCGACCCGGTGCAGGATCACGTTCGAGGGCACCTCGAACAGGAAGTATCCGATGAAGAACAGGCCCGCGCCCAGCCCGTAGACCGTCTCGCTGAACTTCAGCTCCTGCGACATCTGCAGCTTGGCGAAGCCGACGTTCACCCGGTCCAGGTAGGCGATCACGTAGCAGAGCATCAGGAACGGCACGAGGCGCCAGAACACCTTCGTGTAGGTCTGCTCGACGAAATCCTGCGGCGGCGCGGCGGCCCCCGGCACCGTTGCGGCCTGCACGGTCATGGGCGTTCTCCCTGTCGGCCCCTGAGCCCGGGGCGATCGTGGCGGCCGCTCTGACGGCGGCGCTCGGGACAGACGTATCCCGGAATGGCAGCGCTGCCAACATTTTTTGGGAGCGCTGCCAATTCTGTTGTGACGGACCGGGCCGCTTGTTATGTCGATGGGGCGCCGGGAGGGGCGGGGCATGACCATCCACCAGACACCGGGCCGTCTCGTGACGATCGCCGACGTCGCCCGGGAGGCGGGGGTCGGCGAGAGCACGGTCTCGCGCGTCCTGCGCGGCCAGGGCTCCTTCTCGAAGCGGGCGGGCGAGCGCGTGCTGGAGGCCGCCGCCCGGCTCGGCTACGTGCCGAACCGGCTCGCGGGCGCGCTCGCGGGCAACGCCGATTCGGCCGGCTCCCAGCTCGTCGGCGTGGTGATTCCCTCGCTCGCCAACATCGTGTTCCCCGACCTGCTGCGCGGCCTCACCGGGGCGCTGGACGAGGCCGGCTTCCAGGGCGTCGTCGGGGTGAGCGACTACGATCCGGTGCGCGAGGAGGCGCTGGTGGCCGGGCTCCTGTCCTGGCGCCCCGCCGCCCTCGTGCTGACGGGGTTGGAGCACACGGCGCTCACGGTGACGCGGCTGCGGGCGGCCGGCATCCGGATCGTCGAGATGATCGATACCGACGGGCCGGGCCTCGACATCGTGGTGGGCTTCTCGAACCGCGCGGTCGGGCACGCCAGCGCCCGCCACCTCGTCGGGCGCGGCTACCGGCGCATCGCCTATGTTGGGCACGACCTCGGCCGGGACGTGCGGGCGGCCAAGCGGCTCGCCGGGTTCGAGGCGGCGCTCGCGGAGGCGGGCCTTGCCCTGCATGCCCGCGAGCTGGTGGCCGAGCGCTCCTCGGCCGCCGCCGGCCGCGCCGCCCTGGAGGCGCTGGTGGCGCGCGCGCCCGACACCGACGCGGTCTACTTCTCGAACGACGACATGGCGCTCGGCGGCTACTTCGCCTGCCTCGGAAGCGGCTGGGCGGTGCCCGGGCGGATCGCGCTGTTCGGCTGCCACGCCCTCGACATCACGGCGGCCATGCCGCAGCCGCTCTCCACCATGCGCACGCCCCGCCTCGCCATCGGCCGGGCGGCGGCCGAGCACTTGCGCGCGGGCGGCCCGCCCGGGACGATCGATCTCGGCTTCGAACTGAGCGAGGGAGCCACCGCATGAGCGCCACCGAGAGCAGACTGCGCGAGGAGATCTGCCGCTACGGCCGCTCGCTGTTCGAGCGCGGCCTCACGCCGGGTTCGTCCGGCAACATCTCCGTGCGGCTCGACGACGGCGGCTGGCTGGTCTCGCCGACCAACGCCTCGCTCGGCTTCCTCGACCCGGCCCGGATCTCCCGGCTCGACGCCGGGGGGAACCTCGTCTCCGGCGACAAGCCCACCAAGGAGATCCCGCTCCACACCGCGCTCTACCAGAGCCGCCGGGAAGCGCGCGCGATCGTGCATCTCCACTCGACGCACGCGGTCGCGGTCTCGATGCTGCCCGAGATCGACCCGCGGGCGGTGCTGCCGCCGCTGACGCCCTACTACCTGATGCGCACCGGGGGCACGGCGCTGGTGCCGTATTTCCGCCCCGGCGACCCGGCGGTCGCCGACGCGATCCGGGGCCTGGCCGGCCGCTACAGCGCGGTGCTGCTCGCCAACCACGGGCCCGTGGTGGCCGGCGAGAGCCTGGAGGGCGCGGTCTTCGCCACGGAGGAACTGGAGGAGACGGCCCGGCTCTACCTGCTCCTGCGCAACCTCAACCCGCGCGCCCTCTCGCCCGCCCAGGTGGACGACCTCGTCGCCCATTTCGGGCTGACCCTGCCGGAGCACCGCGGCGGGTGCGGCGGCTGAGGGG
>NZ_LSIX01000188.1:0-4650 GCF_001556475.1 Methylobacterium sp. CCH5-D2
GCCTTGACGCCCGCGAGGTCGCGCGGGGTCATCGAGAGTTCGTGGACCCCGAGCCCCGCCAGCAGGCAGGCCCCGAACGGATCGCCCGCGATGCCGCCGCAGACGCCGACGAAGCGCCCATGGCGGGCGGCGCCCTCGCAGGTCATGTGGATGAGGCGCAGCACCGCCGGGTGGAGCGAGTCGGCTTCCGGTGCGAGTTCCGTGTTCTGCCGGTCGATGGCGAGGGCGTACTGGGTCAGGTCGTTGGTGCCGATCGAGAAGAAGTCGCAGTGCCGGGCCATCGCGTCGGCCTGGATCGCGGCGGCCGGCACCTCGATCATGATGCCGAGCGGCACCGGCGGCGCGCCGACCTCGCCACGGATGCGCTCCGCGACCGCGCGCAGCCGCAGCACCTCCGGCACCGAGGTGATCATCGGCATCATGATCGAGAGCGGCGCGTCCTTGCCGGTGGGGGCATCCGCCGGCACGTGATCGCGGGCGGCCCGGTAGAGGGCGCGCAGCTGCGGCTCCATCAGGTCGGGGCGGCGCAGCAGCAGGCGGGCACCGCGCACGCCGAGGAAGGGGTTCTCCTCGTGGGGCAGCCGCAGGTGGGCGACCTGCTTGTCGCCGCCGATGTCGAGGGTGCGCACGATGAGCGGCCGGCCACCGAGCGCCCGGAGCATGCCCGAATAGGTCTCGTACTGGTCGTCCTCGGAGGGCGTGTCGCCGCGCTCCAGGAACAGGAACTCGGTGCGCATCAGCCCGACGCCCTCGGCGCCCTGGTCGAGCGCGAAGCCGACCTGCTCGGGGTTGTTGACGTTGGCGCCGACCGCGATGCGGTGCCCGTCGCGGGTCCGGGCGGGCTGCGCCCGCTCGCGCGCCTCCGCCTCGGCCTTCTCGCGCTGCCGCTCGCGCCACGCCTCCGCCGAGGCGATGTCGGCCGCGCTCGGGTCGAGGTAGAGGCGCCCGGTGCTGCCGTCGAGGATCGCCCGCGCGCCGTCGGCGAGCGCCAGCAGGCCGGGCCCGCCCGCGACGAGGGCCGGGATGCCGAGCGTGCGCGCCAGGATCGCGGTGTGCGAGGTCGGCCCCCCTTGGGCGGTCGCGAGCCCGATCACCCGGGCCGGGTCGAGCCCGGCGGTGTCGGAGGGCGCGAGGTCGGCGGCGACGAGGATGCAGGGCACGTCCGGCAGGGCGTGGCCGCTCCGCAGGGCCGGGTCGATCTGCGCCAGCACCCGGCGCCCGACGTCGCGCAGGTCCGCCGCGCGGCCCGCGAGGACCGGGTTGCCGAGCGCCGCGAGCTGCCCGGCCATGCGCTCCACCGCCGCATGCCACGCGTGGGCCACGCCGTGACCCTCGACCATGAGCTGGCAGGCCAGCGTGATCAGGTCGGTGTCGGCGATGAGTTCCCCTTGCGCCCGGAAGATGCCCGCATCCTGCCGGCCGAGCCGCCGCTCGGTGTCGTCCGCGAGCGCCCGCAACTGGTCGGCCGTCGCCTGCAGCGCCCGGTGCAGGCGGTCGGCGCCGGTGGTCAGCGGCTCCGGCTCGTCCGGCACCGCGACCTCGGCGCTCGCCAGCACGTGGATCGGTCCGATGGCGATGCCGGGGCTCGCGCCGATGCCGGCGACGGTGCGCGGCGCGTCGGCCGGGTTCCAGCCGGCGACGGGGGCGGCGGCCCAGGCCGCGGCTTCGGCCGCGCGCTGCGCCGCCGCCTTCTCGCCCGCGCTCAGGCCCGTGACCGCGGCGCAGATCCTGGCGAGCGCTCCCGCTTCGTCGTCGCCCTCCGCCGAGATCGTCACCGCGTCGCCGCAGCGCAGGCCGAGCTGGAGGAGCGCGATCAGGTTCTTGGCGTCGGCGACCTGGGCGCCGGCCCGGACCTGGATCCGGGCCGGGCAGGTCCTGGCCACCTCGACCCAGTGGGCGGCCGGCCGTGCGTGCAGGCCGGTCGGGTAATCGACGGTCCAGTCGAAGCGCTGGCGCAGGTCGCTCGCCGGGCCGGCGGCGCCCGGCGCCGGCGCGTCCTCGCCGAGCGCCGCGGCGATGTCGGATTCCTGCGTGGTGGTGCGCAGCTGCTCGAGGCGCGCCTCGTCCTGGATCAGGCGGGTGAGCCGGCGCAGCACCGTGATGTGGGTGTCGGACTGCGCGGCGATGGCCACCACGAGATGCGCCGTCTGGCCGTCGTGCCACGCGATGCCCTCGGGCACCTGCAGCACCGCGAGCCCGCTCTCGCGGACGAGGTGCCGGTCATCGACCATGCCGTGCGGGATCACGACGCCGTGGCCCAGATAGGTGTTCGCCACCGCCTCCCGGGCCAGCATGCTCGCGCCGTAGGCGGCCTCGATGCAGCCCGACGCGGTGAGGAGCTGGGCGGCCTCGCGGATCGCCGCCTCCTTGGTGGCGGGTCGCGCGCCGAGCCGCACGAGCAGGCGCGGGCTGAAGGACGGCGTCGGTGCGAGCATGGCGTGCTCTCCTCCCGTTCGAATCGCCGACCGTTCGCCGGCTGTTGTGAGACGCACTGAAAACGTTTTCAGTGCGCTTGTCAAACGGCAGAAGCCGAACAGGCTCGATCCCGATGCCGCGCAGGCTTGCGAGAGGCGGCGAGCGATGGCACAACCAGCCGTAGAGTGGTGTAATCGTTTCCTGAGGATCGGCCCAGCGATGACCGTCGGCATCCGCGATGTGGCCCGCGCGGCGGGCGTCTCGACCGCGACGGTCTCGCGGGCGCTGGGCAGCGGGCCGGTGAGCGAGGCCCTGCGCGAGCAGGTCGAGGCGGCGGTGCGCGCGACCGGCTACCGGCCGAACCTCTCGGCCCGGCGCCTGCGCTCGCAATCCGCCCGGACCATCGGCCTGATCGTGGCCGACATCCGCAACCCCTTCTTCACCGCGGTGAGCCGCGCGGTCGAGGATGCGGCCTTCGCCGAGGGCATGCGGGTCATCCTCTGCAACACCGACGAGGACCCGGCCCGCGAGGCGATGTACCTGCGCCTGATGGAGGAGGAGCGCGTCACCGGCGTGATCTTCGCGCCGACGGGCGGCGGGGCCGAGTCGCTGCGCGAGCGGTCCCTCGGCTTCCCGGTGGTGCTGATCGACCGCGCCGGGCCGCCCGGCGCCCACGACAGCGTGGTTCTCGACAACCCGGCCGCGGGCGCGGGCCTCGTGGACCTCCTCGTCCGCCAGGGCTTCTCGCGCATCGGCGGCCTGTTCGGCTCGACGAGTTCGACCGCGCGCGAGCGCCGGGCGGGCTACGAGGCGGCCATGGTCCGGCACGGGCTGGTGCCCAGCGTCCGCACCGTGGCGCCCAACGCCGCCGCCGCCGAGGCCGCCGCCGCCCGCTGGCTCGCCGAGGCGGATCGGCCGGAGGCGCTGGTGCTCTCGAACGGCCTGATCCTGATGGGGGCGGTGCGCGCCGCCCGCGCCGCGGGTCTGCGGGTTCCGGACGACCTCGCGCTGGCGGGATTCGACAACGAGCCCTGGACGGACCTCGTCGAGCCGGGCCTCACCGTGGTCGAGCAGCCGGTCGACGAGATCGGCGCGCAGGCGATGCGGCTGCTGTTCGAGCGGATCGCCCAGCCCGACCAGCCCGTGCGGAAGGTGGTGCTCAGCGGCCGGACCGTGCTGCGCGGCTCGACCCGGCGCGGGTAGTCGGTGCCGCCTTCGACCCCGGCCGCCCATCTTGCGGCGATGCACACCTGGCTGATCTCCGCCCTCGGCCTCTGGGCGGCCTACTGGGCCGCGATCTTCGCCGAACTCGCACATCTGCGGGAGCGCGAGGACGGCGTCGGGGCGGTCGCCTGCGCGCGCATCGCCGGGAGCCTGCTCGCCGCCGGGCTCGGCCTGTTCCTGCTCGGCCGGGTCTGAGGCCGGTCGCGCTCTCCCGTAGCCGGAGCGGTGCGCCGCTCGCATCAATTCAAGGTTGTACCGATCTCCGACGACCGGGCTCTTCGGCCGCGCCGACGGATTGATACCTCAACCAGAAGTCTGTATGCATCCACACAGTATCGAGGAGAGCGGACGGCGCGGCTCGACCGCGGCCCGGCCGCCCGTGGTGCGGGACGCGGTGGCGGGGGCCCAGACGATCCGGTGATACCGCTGAGCGAGTCCGACACGATCCTCGTCGCCGAAGGCGACGCGCTGATCCGCATGGTCATGACCGACATGCTGGGCGATGCCGGCTTCGCGGTCGCGGCGACCTCCACCGTCCCCGGAGCGCTCGCGCAGCTGGAGGCGCGGCCCGGGACCCGCGCGCTGATCACCGGCCGGACGCTCTCGGCGGTCGGCGACGGGATCGGCCTGATCCACCGCGCGCGGGCGCGGTGGCCCGGGCTGGCGCTGCTGATCACCTCCGGTGCGGCGAGCGATCTCCCCGACCTGATCCCCGCCGACGTCCGGATCCTGTGGAAGCCGTTCCACTACCAGCTGCTGGCGCGCGCGGTCGCGGACGAGATCCGGCGCTGCGGCCTGGCCGCCGCCCCCGTCCTGCCCGAAGGATCGCCGACGGGCTCGGTCCAACTCGACCTTGCGGCCGCGGCGCCGGCGCGCGGGCCGGACAAGACCTGAAATCGTTTGCGGCTGAGGAGTTCGGACGCGCGCGATGAACCGCTCCGTGCCCCCTCTCCCATAGGGAGAGGGTTGGGGTGAGGGGTATGACGCTTCAGAACAGCGCTCGGCATCGAC
>NZ_LSIX01000189.1:0-730 GCF_001556475.1 Methylobacterium sp. CCH5-D2
GGACGTGGCGGCGCTCGCGCGCGACCTCGGCATCCGGGTCCACACCATCGCGCTCGGCCCCCGCGACATGGCCAACGCCGACGGCGAGCAGGACGTGGTCGATACCGAGACCCTGCGGGAGATGGCCGAGGTCAGCGGCGGCCGGGCCTTCCGGGTGAAGACCACCGAGGATCTGGTCGCGGTGGCCGCCAGCATCGACGCCATCGAGGGCGGTCGCGCCAAGGCGCCGCCGGTGCCGCTGCGGCGCGACCTCTGGCCCTGGCCGGCCGCGCTGGCGCTCGTCTGCGCCGCCGCGCTCCTCGCGAGCCGGAGGCGGGCATGAGCGTCGCGAGCCTCGCCCTGCTGCGGCCCTGGTGGCTCCTCGCGCTCCTGCCGCTCGCGCTGCTCGTCCTGCGGGCGACGTGGCGCGCGGCACCGCTCGGGGATTGGCGCCGGGCGGTGGACCCCGCCCTGATGCGGCTGATGGAGCGCCGCGGCGCCGTGCTCGGCGGGCGTCGGCAGGCCAACCTCGCGGCGGCGCTGGCGGCCGGGCTGATCGCGCTGGCGTTGACCGGTCCGGCGGTCGAGCGCCGGGACGCGGCGACCTTCCGCAACCTCGACGCCACCGTGATCGTCCTCGACCTCTCCCGCTCGGTGACGGAGGGCGGCAGCCTGAAGGAGGTCCGCCAGACCGCACAGGCGGTGGCGGAGGCCGCGGGCACCCGCTCGGTCGCCCTCGTGGTCTACGCGG
>NZ_LSIX01000190.1:0-892 GCF_001556475.1 Methylobacterium sp. CCH5-D2
GGGCCGCGATCTCGGCGAGCTTGTCCTGGGGCAGGAGCTCGGCCTTCACGTCGAGCCCGAGTTCGGACGCGACCGCCTCGCCCGTGCGCCGGTTGTCGCCGGTCAGCATCACGCTGCGGACGCCGAGCTTCCGCAGGGCCGAGATGCCGGCCGCCGCGTCGGCGCGGGGCTCGTCCCGGACCGAGATGGCGCCCAAGGCCTCGGCGCCGCGGACGACGATGACCACCGTCTTGCCGCCGGCTTCCAGGTCCGCGACCGCGCGCTCGGCCTCGGGGCCGAGCCGCGCGCTCTCGGCGGCGTGGCGTGGGGAGGCGACGAGCACCGTCTGACCCATCACCGTGGCCGACACCGCCTTGCCGGGGATGGCGCGGGCGTCCCGCGTCGGGCGCAGCGGCACCCCGTCCGCGCTCGCCCGGTCGAGGATGGCCCGGGCGATGGGGTGGCCGCTTCCGCTCTCGACCGCGGCAGCCAACCCGAGAAGCGAGCGCTCCGACGCGTCCGGGGCGAAGACCAGGATGTCCGAGACCCGCGGCCGTCCGGCGGTCAGCGTCCCGGTCTTGTCGAACGCGACCGTGTGCACCCGCCCGATGACCTCCAGTGCGGCGCCGCCCTTGACGAGCAGCCCGCGTCGCGCACCGGCGGCCAGTCCGGAGGCGATGGCCGCGGGGGTCGAGAGCACCAGCGCGCAGGGGCAGGCGATCAGGAGGAGCGCCAGGCCCCGATAGACCCAGGTGCCCCAGTCGGCGCCGAGCAGCAGCGGCGGCACGATTGCGACCGCGGCGGCGAACGCGAAGGCGATGGGCGTGTAGACCGCGCTGAACCGGTCGATGAAGCGCGCCGTGGGCGACTTCGACGCCTGCGCCTCCTCGACGAGGTGCAGGATGCGGGCGAC
>NZ_LSIX01000191.1:0-3774 GCF_001556475.1 Methylobacterium sp. CCH5-D2
CCCGCGGCCGCGTCCTCACCCCGCAGGCCTTCCGCCATATGGGCCTCGCCGTGCCGAGGACGGAGCCGAGCCTCGACGCTGCGGAGGCCTGAATTCCGGCCGTACGGCGATCCGCCTACCCGCCCACGAGGCTGTCGGCGAAATCGTCGGGCACCGCGCCGAAGCTCTCGAGGATCGCGATGCTCTCGACCTCGCCGGTCTCGTCGTCGGCGACCACCCGCAGGGCCGCGGTGCCGGGCAGGCGCGCGGCCATGGCCTGCGCCTTCTTGAGCGCGCCGCTCTCGGTGCCCGTGACCTCGCGGTCGCCCGGCGTCAGACGGTTGCGCTTCATCACGAAGGTCTGCACGACGAAGGTCGTCTTGAGGGTCATGTGCGGGATCCCGGCGGCGGCACCCCGCTCTACGCGATCGGGTGCCCGCGCCTCAACGCTCGCGCCGCAGGCTGCGGACGAAGCGCCGGGCGACCGCGCGCACCGCCGCGTCGTCGCGGCTGCCGTCGTCGGCCTTGTCCCAGAGGTGGTCGAGGCTCCCGTCGAGCGCGTCGAGGAGGGCGGGGTCGCGCTCGGCGAGATGCCGGATCGTGCCGAAGAGCAGGTGCTCGACGGCCAGCTCGCGGTGGCGGGCCTCGACGATCGGATCGGGATGGGGCTCTGACATGGTGCGAGAACGAGCGGGCCGGCCTCGGGTTCGGCCCCGGGCCGCGATGCCGCAGCCCCTCAGCTCCGCTTGCGCAGCGGACGCTCGTAGCGGGCGGCGGTCTCGGCGAAGCCGGTCGCCGCACAGAAGCCGCGCAGGCTGGCCGCCGCCGGCTCCGGTCCGGCGTCGAGGCGCAGCACGCCGCAGCCGGCAGAGCGCGCGGCCTGGGCGCCGGCCTTGAGCAGCAGGCGGCCGATGCCCTGGCGGCGCTCCTCCGGCGCGACCGCGAGCGTGCTGACGACCGCGACCGGGTGCGCGTCCACGAGCGTCGCGTGCCAGTGCAGTACGATGAGCCCGCTCGGCGGTCCCCAGGCCAGGGCGAGGAGCGCGCTGCCGCCTTCCTGGCGCAGGGCCTCGATCCGCAGGGCGAGCGCGCGCGGCGGGATCGCGATGCCGCAGGCGCCCAGCAACTCGGCGAGGCCGGGGGCGTCGGCGGCCGAGGCCGAGCGGATCTCCAGGCCGTAGCGGTTGCTCACGTCGGCGCTCCGGCGGACCAGGGGCGCCCTCGTTGGGCGGAAACGTCCGGCCGGGTCAAGGCTCGGGGCCGAGACTCGGGGCTCTGCCCCGAGGCCCCGCCGAAGGGTTCTCACCCTTCGGGATCCCGCATCCTCAGGCGAGCGTCGTCAGGTCCTGGAACCAGTGCTGGGCCTGGGTGTAGCCCTTCACCCGCGGCGAGAGCGCGTGCGGGTTGGTGTCGTGCACCACCCAGACCTGGACCGCGTCGTCCACCACGATCTCGTGCATCCGGGCGAGCAGCCGGTCCTGCTCGGCCGTGTCGAGGCTGTTGCGGATCCGGTCGCAGAGCGCATCGACCTCACTGTTGCGGTAATGGCTCCAGTTCACGCCGTTCGGGGCGATCTGGCGCGAATCGTAGAAGCGCAGCATCGCGTAGAACGGGTCCGAGGTGACGTAGGCGATGTTGCCGCCCGAGACGTCCTTCAGGCTCGGGTCCGTGGCACCCTGGCGCCACCCCGTATAGGCCACCTCCAGCTCCACGGTGCGGAACGCCACCTGGATGCCCACCTCCGCCCAGCTCTGCTGGATGAACTCGTTGATCGGCAGGCTCAGCATCTGCCCGGTGCCGCCGGTCGGGATGACGAAGGTGGTCTTGAGCGGGTTCTTCACCGAGTAGCCCGCCGCCTCCACGAGCTTGCGGGCCTCGTCCATGTCGGTCCGGATCTTGAAGCTCGGGTTGCCGAACCAGGGGCTCGACGGCTGCACCTGGCCGGTGGCCGGCGCGGCGAGCCCGCCCATCAGCTGCACCACGCCCTCGCGATCGACCGCGAGGTTGGCGGCGCGGCGCAGGCGCAGGTCCCGCCAGGGCGAGCCCTCCGCCATCGAGAGGTGGTAGTTCCAGACGTGGGGCGTGTCGTTGCCCACCACCCGCATGCCGGCGGCCTTCAGGCGCGGCACCGCGTCGGGAGCGGGCAGCTCGATCAGGTCGACGTTGCCGGAGAGGAGCGCGTTCACCCGGGCCAGATCCTCCGGCACGCAGGCGAGCGTGAGCTTGGCGAGCTTCGGCATGCGCTTCGGGTTCCAGTAGCGCTCGTTCGGCACGAACTCGGCCCGCACCCGGGGGGTGAGGCCCGCCAGCTTGTAGGGACCGGTGCCCGAGGGCTGGAAGGCGAACTTCGCCCAGTCGCGCCCGACCCGCTCGTACTGCGCGGGCGAGGAGATCAGGAACCAGAGCATCTGGTAGGGGAACAGGCTGTCGACGCTCTTCGTCGTCACCTGCACGGTCGCGGCGTCGAGCTTCCTGTAGCTCGCCACGCCCGGCAGGCGCGGGCGCACCTGCGCCGCCTGGCGCTGGTCGAAGTGCGGCGCCTCCTTGTTGAGCACCTTGTCGAAGTTCCAGATCACCGCGTCGGCGTCGAAGGGCGAGCCGTCGTGGAAGGTCACGCCCTCGCGCAGGCGGAAGGTCCAGTTCTTCCGGTCGGCCGGATCGCTCTCCCAGGCGGTCGCGAGCCCCGGCACCATCTTGCCCGGCCGGTCCGCCACGTCGAGTTCCCAGGCGACCAGCGGGTCGTAGAGGGTGAGCCCCGTGAACTGGTAGCCGCCCGCGCCCCGATCCGGCTGGCCGGTGGTGAGGGGCAGGTCGGTCATCGAGATGCCGTAGGTCAGGCTGCCGGAGGGAGCCGCCCCGGCCCCGTCCCGCGCCAGGGCCCGGCCGGTCGGGCCCAGGGCGGCGAGGGCCGCGCCCCCGGCCAGAACCGATCGGCGTGTCAGCGGCGTGCGGTGCATCAGGATCTCTCGTTCGGGCGGCTGTTCGGCGTGCGGACCCGGTGGCCGCGCGGCCGGACAGAGCCCGGGCGCCATCAGCAAGAAGCGGGCCAGGACGGCCGCACATCGACGAGATCTCGAGCAGAGACGTAGCTCAGACGTAGCTCAGATCGCGGGGCTGCCCGCATTCGCCCTTCCGTCGAGGCAAATGGCCCAGTGGATCCGGCACGCCGGATCCACGGAAACGGCCCGGCACGGTGCGGATCCGTGACGTTGCTTCGTCTCGACCTGAGCGATCGGGTGAGGACGAGGCCGTCTGGGCCGCGCGAACCTGCGCGGTGCCTGCCGCGCTGCGGCGTGACAGCCGCCCCGGACGTGGGCAGAGTGGGGCTTCGCGAGAGCCGGCGACAGAATCCGGCCCGCCCGGGGGCCAGGAGGGAGCGCTCCATGCCACGGTACTTCTTCGACGTCCGGTCCGGATCCGGCCTCGTCTGCCTCGATTACCAGGGGCTCGACTGCGCCGACGACGCGGCGGCCCTCGACCTCGCCCGCCACGGCGCGGGCTTCACCTCGCACGCGGACTGCGCCCGCAATCCCCAGCTCACCCGCTACCGCTTCAGCGTGCAGGACGCCGAGCACCGGCCGCTCTTCACCGTGCCCTTCACCGAACTCGAGCCCGACGCGCCGCCGGCCCGCAAGCGGCCCCGCGGATCGGGGCGCGGCCGCACCGCCCGCAGCCGTCCATCCGTGCACTGACACCGCTTCCGGTTGATGGCTTCGGTTCGAGGCATCGTCTCGAAACGAAGCGCGGGTCCCCTCTCCCAAAGGGAGAGGTCTGCTTTCGCAGAAAGCCGGGTGA
>NZ_LSIX01000192.1:0-3108 GCF_001556475.1 Methylobacterium sp. CCH5-D2
CTGCGCCGAACAGGGCCGCCACCGGCTCGGGCTCGACGCCGGCCAGCAGGCGCGGCTCGTCCTCGCGGCGGTGCTCCCGCCCGTCGCCGCGCTCCTCGCCCTGGCCGGGGTCCCGCCCCGGGTCCCGCCCAGTGTCGCCCATCGCGTCGCCCATCGCGTCGCGCATGCGCTCGCCGAAGGCCAGCGAGCGGCCGAACCCCTCGCCGGTGCCGGACCGGTCCTCGCGGCCGAGGCTGTCGCGGCCGAGTCCGTCGCGCAGCGCGCGCTCGCGGGAATCGCGCGGGTGGAACGGGTCGCGCCGCGGGTCCTGACGGGTATCGCCCGGGTAGCCCGCCGGTTTCTCCGCGGTCGAAGGCGGGTGCGGCGGCTGGTTCGTGCGGATCATGGCCGCTCTCCCGGACCCGGCCGGCGCCGGCCGAACAGCTCCTCGACCTCGCCTTCCTCGCGCGCCTCCGCCTCCTCGGCGGCGCGCGCGGCCAGATCGTCGCGCAGGATCGTGTACTTGTCGCGCACCCGCGTCGCCGCCCGGTGGCCCTCGGCCGCCGCCTCGCACTCGCCGGTCAGGCGGTGCAGGGTGTAGGCGGCGCGCTCGGCCGAATCGGTGAGGCGGGCATGGCCCTTCTCCAGGGCGACCACGGCGCCGCGGGTGTCGTCGAGGGCGCCGAGATCGACCACCCGGCCGAGAATGCCTTCGTAGATCGCGTCCTCGCGCGAGCCCAGGGTCGCGGCGCTCGCGCTCACCGCCTGCCGGGCCTCGTCCAGCACCGCCTCGCCCTCGGCGACCTGCCGGCGCTTCACCTGGAGGGCGCGCAGAGCCTGTTCCTCCTTGAGGGTCTTCAGGCGCAGCAGGATGCTCATCTGGCCGATCATCGGGTCAGCGCCCTCAGCTTCTGCTGGGTGATCTCGAAGCTGTCGAACTCGTCCGTGCGCTGCTGCAGGAAGGCGTTGATCGGCTTGTACTTGGCGATGGCGAGGTCGGAATCGGGATCGTTGCCGCGCTTGTACTCGCCGACCTTCACGAGCAGTTCGACATCCGCGTAGGCCGCGAGCCAGGCATTGACCCGGCCGGCCATCGCCCGGTGCTCGGGCGTGGTGACGGCGCCCATCACGCGGCTCTTCGAGGCCAGGATGTCGATCGCCGGGTAATGGTTGGCCGCGGCGAGCTTGCGCGAGAGCACGATGTGCCCGTCGAGGATCGAGCGGGTCTCGTCGGCCACGGGCTCGTTCATGTCGTCGCCCTCGACCAGCACCGTGTAGAGCGCGGTGATCGAGCCCCGGTCGTTCATGCCGACGCGCTCCATCAGCTTCGGCAGGTTGGCGAAGACGGAGGGCGGGAAGCCGCGCCGGGTCGGCGGCTCGCCGGCCGCCAGCCCGATCTCGCGCTGGGCGCGCGCGAAGCGCGTCACAGAATCCATCAGGAAGAGCACGCGCTGGCCCTGATCGCGAAAGTACTCGGCGATTGCCGTGGCCACGAAGGCGGCCTTGGCGCGCTCCATCGAGCTGCGGTCCGAGGTGGCGCAGACGATGATGGCGCGCGCCATCCCCTCGGGGCCAAGATCGTGCTCGATGAACTCGCGCACCTCGCGCCCGCGCTCGCCGATCAGCGCCAGCACGGTGACGTCGACGTCGGCGCCCTTCACCAGCATCGACAGCAGGGTCGACTTGCCCCCGCCGGCCGCCGCGAAGATGCCCATGCGCTGGCCCTCGCCGCAGGTGAGGATGCCGTCGAGCGCCCGCACGCCGAGCGAGAGTGGGGTATCGATCACCCGGCGGCGCATCGGGTCCGGCGGGTCCTGGTAGACGGGGTAGTGCGTCTCGGGCTCGAAGGGCAGGTCCCGGCCGTCGATGAAGGCGCCCATGCCGTCGATGACCCGGCCGAGCAGGCCCGGGCCCACCGCCACCGCCTGGACGCGGCCGGTGCGGCGCACCTCCGTGCGGGGCGAGACACCCTGCGTCTCGCCGATCGGCGCGAGCAGCGCCTCCTCGTCGAGGAAACCGACGCACTCGGCGAACAGGCGCAGGCCAGTCTGCCGGGTGATCAGCTCGACGATCTCGCCGACCTGCACGTCCGGCACGCTGGCGTGGATGATGGTGCCGACGACCTTCCGGACCCGGCCGGTGACCGCGTAGGGATCGAAGGCGGCCGCGCGGGTGGCGACCTCGGGCAGGACGCGGCCGAGCCGCGCTCGGATGCGCTCGGCGCGCTCGCGCGCGACCGCCGCGCCGTCGGGCGGGGGGAGGGGGCGGTTCACGCCGCCGCCCCGGCCGGGTCGGCCGAGCTATCGGAATGTCCTGCGGCGGCGCCCCGCACGATCGCCTCCAGCGCGTCGAGCCCGGCATCGACCGCGGTCTCGACCCGGCCGATGCTCGATTCGAGCACGATCTGCGGGGGCATGAGCGCCGGATCCTCGACCACGTCGACGAACTCGACCTCGGGGAAATCCGCCACGATGCCGGCGATCCGGTCGCGCATGGCGGCGTAGTGGGCGGGCGCGACGCGCAGCTCGGCCCGGCGCTCGCGGCGCATCTGGCGCAGCGCGCCCCGCACGGCCGCGACCGTGCGGGCCTCGTCGTCGAAGCTGTCGACGAGGCGGCGCACGCACGCCATGACGATGCGGGCCATCTCGGCCTCGGCCGCCTTCAGGCCGGCATCGAGCTGGACGCCCTCGCGCAGCAGCCGCTCGACCGATTCGAGTTCCGCCCGGGCGAGGCCGTCGGCGTAGCCCTGCGCGCTGCGGCGCGCGTATTCCTGCTCGGCCTCGGCCACGATCGCGGCGGCGCGCGCCTCGGCGTCGCGCAGCAGGGCGGTCGCGGCCGGAACCGGCTCGAACGCCTCCGGGGGCAGCACCTGCAGGCCCGGCGCGAGGCGGTAGCCGAGTTCGCTCAGGCGATAATAGGCGACCACGCGTCCATCCTCCGCCGCAGGAGTCTCACGACGTGCTCGCAGGCCCCCGGCCCGAGCGGGGGCGGTCCGGTCAGAATCCCTGGCTCGGCGCCGAGCCGCAGGGCGACGAGCCGGCCGAGCGCCGGCTCGGCCGCCGCGGCGAAGCGGCCGAGCGTCCCGAGCCCGAGGGCGACGACGGCGCCCTCGGGCTCGGGACGCTCGGC
>NZ_LSIX01000193.1:0-452 GCF_001556475.1 Methylobacterium sp. CCH5-D2
CCGGGCGTCGCGCGCCTCAGGCGCGCCCTACTTCACGCGAGGGTTCGTGGGGGCTTCGGCAGGGCCTCGGGGCCGGGACCCGAACGGCCAGCGACGTCGCGCGGGATCAACGTGACGGTCTGAAACAGGGACGGGGACAAGGCGTAGGGCCCGGACAGGACGCCGGTGGCGCAGCAGGTCATCGTCCCGCAGCAGCGGGTCCCGCAACCGGGCCGGCAGCAATCGTCGGAGGCAGGTTCGATGCGCGCCAACTCGACGGCCGGGAGCGCCACCTTGGACCAGGTTGCCGCCTCGGACCGCGCAGTTGGCTTGGCGGGGGTGGGTACCGCCTTGACCATCACTGGGACGGTCTTGGGCTGGGCCGCGGCCACGTGGTGGCCGTGGTGTTCGTGCCCCCCGTGGGCCTGGACGGCGGACGGCGCGACGTAGGCGATGATCGCGAGGATCATCGC
>NZ_LSIX01000194.1:0-4842 GCF_001556475.1 Methylobacterium sp. CCH5-D2
GAGCGGGACTGGCGCAGCGCCGGCTCCGACCGGACACCCCCCGCCGCCACGCCGGACGCGCCCGCCGACGACCTCGCAGCGACCGATCCAGCGACGACCCCGGCCGCCACGCCCGCCGGGACCACGCTGGAAACGACCCCGGCCGCCCCGCTCGAGCCCGTCGTGGTCGCCGCCCCGGAGACCTCCGCGGAGGCGGGCCCAAGCGGGTCCGCGAGCGTTCCCCCGACCGAGGCGGCGCCCGTCGCACCCGTGACACCCGTCGCGCCCGCGACACCCGACGTCGACGCCGCGGCCCTGCTGACCGGCACGGATCCCGCCGCCCCCGTCTCCGCGGCGGGGCTCACCCGTCACGACGGCACGATCCAGGCGCAGAGCGGGGACGTGATCGAGAACCTCGACATCTACGCCGACGGGCCCGGCATCGAGCTCGACGGCGACGCGAACGTCACCATCCGCAACGTCCGCATCCACTACAACGGGACCGACCAGGGCGGTTCCGGCATCGAGGCGATCGGCTCGCAAAACCTGACGGTCGACGGCGTCGAGATCATCAATGCCGGGGCTCCGGCCTCCGGCCCCAACACCGATCCCGAGCAGTACGGCATCGGGCTGTTCGAATCGCCGGGCGCGGCGGTGAGCCACGTCACGGTGCGCGACGCCTCGACGGGCCTCTACCTTCAGGACTCGCCGAACGCCACGCTCCAGGGGATCGAGGGCTACAACATGCGCGGCCCCTATCCGCGCGGGCAGCTGGTGCAGTTCAACCGCTCCGACAACAGCAGCCTGACCGACTTCTACAACTACAACGACTTGGAGACCTCCTGGACGGAGGACAACGTCAACATCGGATCGAACAACGTCACGATCGCCAACGGCCTCATCGACGGCAACAACTCGCCCTCCGGCGTCGGGGTCATCGTCGAGGGCGGCACCGGCGTCCACGTGAGCAACGTCGACACCGTCCGCATGGGCAACGGCGCCTTCTCGGATTACGGCAGCGGCAACACCTTCGACGACGTGCGCTCGTTCGACAACTTCGCGGACAGCCATGCCGGCCGCGGAACGCCGTTGTCGGGCTCGCTGATCTTCACGCTGGCCGACGACTCGACCATCACCAACGCGGCCTACCAGAACGCGGCCGCGCCCGGGAACGTCGTCTACGGCGGCGGCATCCAGGACGAGGCCTTCGGGGGTACCTTCCAGGCGAGCGAGATCACCGGGGAGGCGCCGATGGCCGCCTACCACAACGCGTTCTCCTGGAGCTGACGCAAGAGGGCGGCCGCCGGGGCTCCGGCGGCCGCCTCGCGGGCCTGCGGAGTGCGGGCCCGCCATCGCCCGGGCGGCGACGTGTAGGACGGGTTCGGGACCGTCGGGAGCCCTCAGCCGACGAGGTCGGCCTGCTCCTCGACGAGCGCCTCCAGCGCCTGCGCCAGGGCGCGGTTGAGCAGGGCGGCGCGGCGCTCATGCTGCAGGATGCGCCGGGCCGCCGTACGGGCGGTCGCCGCCCGCATCGCGCCGTGCGGCGCCCCGTCCCGCAGGGCGATCCAGGCCAGCGCCCGCAGCTGGTTGGCGTGCGCGGCCGCCCGGGCGCGCCGCTCGCGCGGCGTCGCGGTGAGCTCCGACGGGGCCGACGCGGACGAGGCCGACTCGGACGAGGCCAACTCGGACGAAGCCCTGCGTGTTTCGATGACGGACATGGGAGCGTGCCTCCATCACTTGGTGATTCGGCGTCCGCCCTCGATACTGCAGCGCTTTCCGCACTGTGGCAAGAATGCGGCACGCAAGAATCGTCTTGCGGGCGGCTTCCGCTTTTCGGACACGCGGCCGCCTCAATCCGGCGGCGCAGCGAGGTGGAGGCGCAGAAGGCTCGCGGCGGGGGTGAGGGGCCCTGGCCGGGTGACGATCTGCAGCGTGCGGTGGGCCCAGGCGTCCGAGAGCGGCACCGCCACGAGGTCCGTGGCGCCGCCGAACAGGCCGAACACGCCCCGCGGCACCACGCCGAGCCCCATATCGGCCTGCACCATGCGGCAGACCGCGTCGAAGCCAGGCACGTGCACCCGCAGCCGCAGGGGCCGGCCGGCGCTCTGCGCCTCGGCCCGGACGCTGCCGTAGATCGAGCTCTCGGCGTGCAGGCCGACGAAATCGTAACCGAGGGTCTCCGCGAAGGCGAGCTCGTCCCGACCCGCGAGCGGGTGGCCGCGGCGCATCACCACCACGAGCCGGTCGCGCCGGTAGAGCGTGGCGTCGAGGCCCAGCGTCGGAACGCTGCCCGCGCAGATGCCGATCTCGGCCCCACCCTCGGCCACGCCCCGCACGACGCCGCCGCTCGGACGCTCCTCCAGGTCGATCTTGATCGCGCCCTGCGCCGCCAGGAACGCGCGCAGGTCCTCGGGCAGGAACTGCACGATGGCCGAGAGGTTGGCGAGCATCCGGACGATGCCCCGCACCCCCTTGGCGTGCTCGGCGAGTTCCAGGGCGATCTGCTCGGCGTTGCGCAGCATGCGCCGGGCGTGGTGCAGCAGGGTCTCGCCCGCGGGCGTCACGCCCATGCCGCGCGCGCCACGCTCGAGGAGCTCGACGCCGAGGGTCTGCTCCAGCTCGGCCAGCCGCTTGCTCACGGCGGAGGGCGCGATCGCGGCGCGCCGCGCGGCGCGGGTCAGGCTGCCCTCCTCGCACACCGCCACGAACAGGCGCAGCGTCGTCAGGTCGAGCCGCCGCAGGATGGCAGGCGCCAGCATCTCGCAGGGTCCCGGGTCGTCCCGGCGCGGGAACGCCCGCGGGGTCGGGCCGCTTCTACAGCGCGGCGACGTCCCGGCCCAGGCTCCGCCCCGCCGGGCAAGAGAGGCCGGGCGCGAGAGGCCGGGGGCGGGATGTCGCGGCGAAATGCCGTCGCGGCGCCACGTATTCGGACCGGCGCCGACAGGACCGCCTCTGGATGTTCAGGTCGAACGCGCCGAGGGCCAAACTCAGGCATTCCATCCCGTCGTGCCGGATACGACCTCTGCGCGCATCCGCGGGTGATTTACGGATTTCCCACGGTCGGATGACAGCCTAGGGTCGTGCCTGACCTGCAGGATCATCCATCACGCATGCACCGGACTGCCGACACGCACCGCGATCTGTTCGACAGGACGTCCGAACACGCCGGCGCCCCGTCGCGTGGGGCCGCACCGCGGGAGTTCGCGGAGCCCCTCGGCGGCCTCGCCCCGGAGCAGGTGCTGCGCATGGTCGAGGGCTTCGGCCTGACGGGCACGTGGGCGTGGACCTTCGCGACCGACACGCACGTCTGGTCGCCGGGCCTGTTCCGGATCCTCGGCCTCGAACCGGAGAGCGCGCGGGCGGCCTACGGGCTCCTGCTCGCGCTGGTCCACCCGGACGACCGGCCCGGCGTCACCTCCGGCTCGGAGATGCTGCAGACCGGACGGGTGGCGCAGCGGACATTCCGGATCATCCGGCCCGACGGGTCCCTGCGCACCGTGATGAGCCGGGGCGAGGTGGTCGTCGATCCGGACGGGCGCCCGCGACAGGCGATGGGCGTCCTCATCGACGTGAGCGACCACGCGGCGCTGGCCCGCGCCCGCGAGGCCGAGCAGCGGCACAGGCGCGCGATCTTCGAGGAGGTCCGCGCCTTCACCTCGTCGAGCCGGGTCTACCCCTACACCGACTTCTCCGAGGAATGGCTGGAACTCGTCGGGCTGCCGAAGGCCGAACTGCTCGGCGAGCCGACCCTGCCGGTGCTGAAGGAGGAGCGCGCGCGCTGGCGCGACCACGGCCGCGCGCTCTACCTCTCCGGGCGGGTCGTCCACACGCAGCCGCGCCTCGTCCTGGCGGGCGGCGAGGTCGTCCCGTACCGATTCGTCATGGTGCCGATGCGCGACGCCGCCGGAGCCGTCGAGAGCTGGACGAACTACGTCGCGCCGCTCGTCCTGGACGCGCGCGCGACCGGCTGCCTGGCCGGGCCGGTCCGGGACGGGCTGGACCGCCTCGTGACCGGAGCGCACCTGCGGGCGGGCCGCGCCTTGCTCGACTGGTCGATGCAGCAGCTCGCCGGGGCGAGCGGGCTCTCCTTCTCCACCATCCGCCGCCTGGAGGACGGGGACGGCGCCGCCTCCGGGCGGGCGCAGGCGGCGGCGGTGGCGGCCCTGCGCGCGCACGGCATCGTCTTCACGCTGACGGAGACGGGTGCGATCGCGCTGTCCAGACGTTGACGCCAGACGTTGACGGCGGGCGCCGACGAAGGAGGAGCGGGGATGAGCGGGCTGCGGGAGAAGCGGGCGGCGATCGCGAGCGCGGTCGCGGCGGAGGGCCTGTCCGGGAGGGAGGCCGAGGCGCGGGTCGCCGACTTGCTGGTGGGACGCGCGGAGCCGGCGACGGCGGATCTGCGCCGCCTGCTGACGGAGTACCGCGACCTCGAAGCCCTCCCGGCCGACGAGGCCGACGTGCGCCTGGCCGAGGCGGGGGAGGTCTTCGCACCGGAGGACGACGCCTGAGGGCACCGCTCGCGCCTCCCGGGCGTTGGCCCGGTAGGACAGGACGGAGACGATCGATGGGCGGATCCACGCGCGAGGACACCGACATGCAGGCCCGGCGCCGGCCTGCCGGGGGGCCGGAGCCCCAGGGGGCCGCGATCTCGCCGCGGGACGCCGCGACCGGGCAGGTGCGCGCGACCGACGGACCGATGGAGCGGGCCGGCACGGAGGCCGAGGCGCGCGAGCGGGGCGAGGCGGGCCCCTTCGAGGGACGCCGGGAGGGCTGAGGCGGATGGCCGCCACGTCCCCCGACCGTCCCGCCGACGCGGCCCCGCCGGAGCCGGCCGGGCCGGGGCCGCCAGAAGGGGCCTCC
>NZ_LSIX01000195.1:0-5832 GCF_001556475.1 Methylobacterium sp. CCH5-D2
CGCTCTTGCGCCGAAGTGGACGCCGGTTCGGCGCAAGAGAGCGCGTCAAGACAAGAGGTTAGAGCCGTTCCCGATCGCAACGCGATCGGGAACGGCTCTAGGCATCGGACCCGATCGTCCGGTCCGAACGCGCCGGCCCGCCCGCGCGGGATGCGCCGACCGAGGGAGGGCGGAACCGAGAGACGATGGGATAGACCGCCGGCAGCACCACGAGCGTGAGAAGCGTCGCCGTGATCAGGCCGCCGATCACCACGGTGGCGAGCGGGCGCTGGACCTCGGCGCCGGCGCTGGTCGAGAGCGCCATCGGCAGGAAGCCCAGCGTCGCGACGAGGGCGGTCGTCATCACCGGGCGCAGGCGCATCTCGGCGGCGCGCGTCGCGGCCGCCTCCGGTGCGAGCCCCGCGCGCTCGAGCTCGCGGATGTAGCTCGTCAGCACCACGCCGTTCAGCACCGCGATGCCGAAGGTGGCGATGAAGCCGATCGCCGCCGAGACCGAGAAGGGCAGGTCGCGCAGGTAGAGGGCGAGGATGCCGCCGGTCGCCGCCACCGGCACGTTGAGGAAGATCAGCCCCGCGAGGCGGATGTCGGCGAACATCACGACGAGGAGCACCAGGATGGCCGCCATCGCGGCCGGCACCACCACGGAGAGGCGGGCGGTCGCCTCCTCGAGGTTCTGGAACTGGCCGCTCCACCGCAGGGCGTAGCGGGGCGGCAGGCCGACCTGGCGCCGCACGGCCTCCCGCGCCTCCGCGACGAAGCTCTGCACGTCGCGCCCGCGCACGTTGGCCTGGACCGAGATGCGCCGCTGCAGGCGCTCGCGGCTGATCTGGGCCGGGCCGGCGGCGACCTCGACGGAGGCGACGAGCGACAGCGGGACGAGGGCGCGGCCGCTGCGCCCCACGGGCAGGGCGCGGATATGCTCGAGGTCGCCGCGGTCCGCCGCGGCGAGGCGCACCACGATGTCGGTGATGGCGTTGTCGTCGCGATAGACCATCCCGGCGGTGCGGCCGCCGATCGCCTCGACGGTGTCGAGGACGTCGGCGGCGGTGATGCCGTAGCGGGCGGCCGCCGCGCGATCGACCCGGATCGACAGGGCCGGCATCCCGGCCTGCGCCTCGGCCTTCACGTCCGCCGCGCCCGGCACGGCCGAGACCGCGCGCACGATCGCCTCGGCCTTCTCCTTCAGGATGCCGAGATCGTCGCCGTAGAGGCTGATCGCCACGTCGCCGCGCACCCCCTCCAGGAGGTCGTCCATGCGCATCTGGATCGGCTGCGAGAAGGCGTAGGCCACGCCCGGCACCTCCTCGCGCAGGCGCCGGTCGAAGGCGGCGACGAGCGCCTCCTGCGTGCCGGCGGTCGTCCAGGTCGCGGGGTCGGCGAGGGTGATGAAGCTGTCGGTCGATTCGACGCCCATCGGATCCGTCGGGATCTCGGCGCTGCCGGTGAGCGAGACGACCCGCTTCACCTCGGGAAAGGACCGGAGCACCGCCTCGATCCGCCGGACGACCTCCAGCGAGGCGTCGAGGTTGATGCCGGGCAGCTTCTCCGAGGTGACAACGAGCGAGCCCTCGGAGAGCCGGGGCAGGAACTCGCCCCCGAGGCGCGTGGCTAGCCAGCAGCTTCCTCCGAACAGGGCGAGCGTGAGGAGGATCGTGGCGCCGGCCCGCCGCTCGGCGAGCCGCAGCACCGGCCTGTAGGCGGCCCGCATCCCGAGGACCAGGCGCGTCTCGCGCTCACCCACGCCGGGGCCGGAGAGGACGAGCGCGGCGAGCGCCGGGATCAGCGTCATGGTCAGCGCGAGCGATCCGGCGAGCGCCAGGATGACGGTGAGCGCCATCGGCCGGAACATCTTGCCGGCCACCCCTTCGAGGGCGAGCACCGGCAGGTAGACCAGGATGATGATCGCCACCGCGAACAGGACGGGCCTGGCGACCTCCGCGGTCGCGTCGCGGATCACCGCGTGGGGAGGCTCGCCCGGCCGCTCGCCGCGGGCGCGCAGCACGTTCTCGACCATCACCACCGCGCCGTCGACGATCAGGCCGAAATCGATCGCGCCCAGGCTCATCAGGTTGCCCGAGAGGCCGAAGAGCCGCATGCCCGCGAAGGCGATCAGCATCGAGAGCGGGATCGCCGCCGCGACGACGAGGCCGGCGCGCAGGTTGCCGAGGAGCAGGAGCAGCACGGCCACGACCAGCACCGCGCCCTCCAGCAGGTTGTGCGCGACCGTGCGGATCGTCCGCTCCACCAGGGCGGAACGGTCGTAGTAGGGCACGATCGCCACGCCCGGCGGGAGCTGCGGGCCGAGTTCGGCGATCGTGGCCTTCACCCGCTCCACGACCGCGCTCGCGTTCTCCCCCTGCTGCATCATGGCGATGCCCACGACGGTCTCGCCGGCCGCGTCGCGGCTCACCGCCCCGAGCCGGACCTTGGGCGCCTCCACCACCGCGCCGAGGCTCGCCACCGTGACCGGGATGCCGCCGGGATGGGTCGCCACCACGATCTCGGCGATGTCGGCGGGGCCGCGCGCGAGGCCGAGGCCGCGGATCACCTCCTGCTGGTCGTTGTGCTCGATGTAGGCGCCGCCGCGCGCCATGTTGTTCTCGGCCAGCGCCGCGTAGACCTGGCCGAGGGTCACGCCGTAGCGGTGCAGGCTCTCGGCGGAGACCTGCACCTCGTAGGTCGGGAGCTGGCCGCCGTAGATGTTCACGTCGGCGATGCCGGGCGTCAGCTTGAGGCGCGGCGCGATGGTCCATTGCAGGATCCGCTTCAGCTCCATCGGCGCGTAGGCCGGCCCGCGCAGCTCGAACTGGTAGATCTCGCCGAGCCCCGTCGCCATCGGCCCCATCTGCGGCTCGCCGACACCGGCCGGCATCATCGCCCTGGCCTGGGGCAGGCGCTGGAAGACCTGGGCCCGCGCCTCCGTGAGGGCCACGCCGTCCTCGAAGGTGACGTAGACCGCCGAGACGCCGTAGCGCGAGGTCGAGCGGATGCCCGTGAGGCCCGGCGCCCCCGCCATGGCGCTCTCGACGGGGAAGCTGACCAGGCGCTCGACCTCCAGGGGCCCGAGGCCCGGCGAGAGGGTCAGGATCATCACCTGCTTGGGCGAGATGTCGGGCACCGCGTCGATGGACAGGCCCTGGAGGTTGACGAGGCCGCCCGCGGCGCCCGCGAGCGCGACCACGAGGACGAGCCAGCGGCGGCGGATCAGGAGGGCGAACCATGTCCGCATCGGCTCTAGTCCGTCGAGCCGAGGAGGGCGCGCAGCAGGACGGCCTTGAGGCCGAAGCTGCCCTCCGTCACCACCTGCTCGCCGGGGGCGACGCCGTCCGCCACCTCGACCCAGTCGGCCCGCTGCACGCCGAGCGTGAGCGCGCGCTTCTCGAACCGGTCCTCGCCCGCGCGCACGAAGGCGACGGGGCCGCCCTCCGTCTGCTGCACGGCGGCCGCCGGGATCGTCACGCCCGTGCGCCCGAGGTCGGCCTCGATCGCGACGGAGACGAACATGTTGGCCCGCAGGGCGCCCGCCGGGTTGGCGATCTCGATCCGGGCGGGCGCCGTGTTGCTGACGGGATCGACGGCCGCGTTCACGGAGCGCACCCGGCCCGCGAACTCCGGATGGTCCGGCACGGGCGCCCGCACGCGGGCGGCATCGCCCGCCCGCACGGCGGCGATGTCGCGCCCGTAGAGGTTGGCCAGCACGAGGATCTGCGCCGGATCGGCCACCGTGAAGGCGTCGCGGCCGGTATCGACCATCTCGCCGAGCGTCACGGACGCGCTCGTGACGACGCCGTCGATCGGCGAGACGAGGGCGACCGTGCCCGGCGCCGCCCCGGGCTCCGGCGCGAGGCGCTCGTACTGCGCCGTGTAGAGCTCGACCTTTGCCTCGGCCGAGAGCGTGGCGGCGCGCGCCCGGGCGCGCTCGACCTGGCGCCGGTCGACCTCCGCCTGGGCGACGCCGCCGAACTTCAGCAGGTCCTGGCCCCGCTTCAGGTTCGTCTCCGCGACCTGCTCGGCGGCCCGCGCCTCGGCGAGGCTGGCCCGGGCCTCCGCGAGGCCGTTGCGCGCGTCGAGGAGACCCGCGGCGTCGAGGGTGGCCAGCGTCTGCCCGGCCCGCACCGGATCGCCCGGCTGGACCGCGAGGCTGAGGACGCGCCCCGGCGTGCGCGGCTTCAGATGGGTGACGCGCCGCTCGTCGAAGGCGACCGTGCCGGGCGCGCGCACCGGCAGGACGATCCGCCGGGTCTCTGCCCGGCCGAAGGCGAGCCCCAGGCGCTTCTGGCCCGCCGCGTCGAGGATGACGCGGTTCGGGTCGGCCTCGGCGGGCGCGTCGGGCGCGGCCCGATCGTCGGATGCCGCCGCCTCGTCGGCGCGCGATGCGCCGAGCCCGAGCCGGACGAGCACCGGCCCGAGACTGGGTTCCCAGGCGTCCCTGTCCCACCAGGCGACCGCGCCGAGGGCGCAGGCGAGCGCGAGCAGGACCAGGCCGCGGACGGGCGGGCCGCCCCGTGGCCTCCGGCGCGACGGATCCGGCGAGACCCGGTGCCCGGCATCGGACCGCTCGGGGCACCGCTCGGCCTCGTCCGCGACGCGCGCGACAGTCTCCACGGCCAGCAGCACGACCGCTCCACGTTTCCAGATTAGAGATATTCCAACATCTAGGCCGAGGGCCCGGAGCCGCCATTAAATTCGCGTTCACGCTCCGGCCCCGCCCGCGACGGCGGCGTTGTTCCGTGACAGGACATCCGGGCAGGCGGAGGCAGCGGGACGGGGACGTGGCGAGGCTCCTTCTGATCGAGGACGATGCCGAGACCGCCGGGGAGGTGCTCGCCGACCTGCGCGAGCGCGGGCACGTCGTCGGCTGGGCGGAGACTGCCCCGGACGGCGCGGCGCGGATGCGCGCGGCGACCTGGGACGCGCTCATCCTCGACCGCATGCTCCCGGGCGGCGACGGGCTCGGCCTGCTTCAGGCGCTGCGGCGGGAGGGGGACCGCACGCCGGCCCTGGTGCTCAGCGCGCTCGGCACGGTGGACGAACGCATCCGCGGCCTGCGGGCGGGGGGCGACGACTACCTCACCAAGCCCTTCGTGCTCGCCGAACTCGCCGCCCGGATCGAGGCGCTGCTGCGCCGTCCGGCCGACACCCGCGAGACGATCCTGCGGGTCGGCAGCCTGGAACTCGACCTGATCGCCGGCACGGGCCGGCGGGGAACGCGCGACCTCGCGCTGCTACCGCGCGAACTCAAGCTGCTCGAATACCTGATGCGGCGCCCCGGGCAGGTCGTGACCCGGGCCCTGCTGTTCGAGGAGGTGTGGAACTACCGGTTCACGCCGAAATCGAACCTCATCGACGTCCATCTCGGCCGCTTGCGCCGGAAACTGGAGGCGGAGGGCGAGCCGCCCCTGATCCACAGCACGCGCGGCGTCGGCTTCACCCTCATGCCCGATGACTGACCTCATGCGCTCCACCACCGCGCGCTGGGCGCTCGGCATCGCGCTGTGGTCCGTCCTGCTCGCGCTGGCGACCTTCGCCTTCGTCTACTGGCAGACCGCGGCCTTCCTCAGGGAGGAGCTGGCCGAGACCCTGCGCCTGGAGGTGCGCGCCGCCGCGGCCGACCCGGCGGGCGCGGCCGCGCGCGTGGACACCTGGGTCGCCATGGACCTGCACGCGACGCATTACGGCGGCCTGTTCGGTCCGGACGGGGGGCGCCGCTCGGGCAATCTCGACGCGGTCCCGCCGGATCTGGCGCGGGACGGCGAGGCCTACCGGGTCGGTGCGCGGGTGGACATCGCCGGGCACCGGCTCGACGACGAGATCTGGGCCGCCGCCCTGGCG
>NZ_LSIX01000196.1:0-17838 GCF_001556475.1 Methylobacterium sp. CCH5-D2
GCCGACGAGCTGGAGCGCCGAGAACAGGCGCGAGACGCCGATGGAGAAGCCGGTGGCCGGCACCGGCTCCGAGCGGAAGCGCCCGACGAGGCCGTCGTAGCGCCCGCCGCCCGCCACCGAGCCGAAGCGGACTACCTGGCCGTCCTCGTTGGTGACCGGGAAGGTCAGCTCCGCCTCGTAGACGGGCCCGGTGTAGTACTCGAGCCCGCGCACCACGCTGGCATCGGCCCGGATCCGGTCGTGGCCGTAGCCCGCCGCCTCGCAGAGCCGCATGATCGCGTGCAGCTCCGCGATGCCCTCCCGCCCCGTCTCGGAGGGGCCGACCACGTCCTGCCAGGAGCCGAAGAACTGCTCCCAGAAGGCGAGCCGGTCGGCGCCCGCATCCGCGGAGGGCTGGAAGGCCACGTAGGCCAGGATGCGGGCGATCTGCGCCTCGTCGAGGCCCGCGCCCTTGGTGAAGTCGCCGCTCTCGTCCTTGCGGCCGGCGCCCAGCAACTGGCGCACGCCGTCGGCGCCGAGGCGGTCGAGCTTGTCGATGGCGCGCAGCACCGTCAGGCGCTGGCCGGCCCGGTCGTCGCCCGCGAGCCCGATCGCCTCCATCACGCCGTCGAGCACCTTGCGGTTGTTCACCTTGACGACGAACTGGCCCGCGAGGCCGAGCTTCTCCAGCGTGTCGGCCATCAGCATGCAGGCCTCGGCGTCCGCGGCGACCGAGGAGGCACCCACGATGTCGGCGTCGAACTGCATGAACTGCCGGAAGCGGCCCGGTCCCGGCTTCTCGTTGCGGAAAACGTAGCCGGCTCTAAAACTCCGGTAGGGCTTGGGCAGGGTGTCGTAGTGCTCGGCCACGAACCGGGCGAGCGGCGCGGTGAGATCGTAGCGGAGCGAGAGCCAGGATTCGTCGTCGTCTTGGAACGAGAACACGCCCGCGTTCGGCCGGTCGAGGTCGGGCAGGAACTTGCCGAGGCTTTCCGTATACTCGACGAAGGGCGTCTCCAGGGCCTCGAAGCCGTAGAGCTCGAAGGTCTGGCGGATGCGCTCCAGCATGCGGTGCTGGGCCGCGATCTCGTCCTCGCGCCGGTCGACGAAGCCGCGCGGAAGGCGGGGCTTCAGGGTGTCGGCCTTCTTCGGATCGGCCTTCGCGGCATCGGCCTTGGACATCGCAGGATTTCGCTTCGTGTCGGAACGGGTTGCCGGGCTCTAACGCAGGGCACCGGCGCCCGGCAACCGCCGCGGCCGCGGACCGCCCCGCAGCCCTCTCCGTCCGCGCCTCGGAACCATCCGGGTGCCCAGGGCTTTGCTCCCCATGGTTCGATCCCGACAGCCCGGACGCCCGCGCGTGGCGCCCTGCCCCGACAAGCCCGGCGTCTTCCGCTGGCAGATCCAGCTGGAGGACGGGAGCGTCGTGCACGCCCCCTACGCCTTCGCGACGCGCGGCGGCGCCGATATCTCGGCCGACCTCTGGGTGAAGCAGCTGCGCGCGGCCGTGTAGCGCCGACCCCTCCGGCCGGAGAGAGGTGCGGAGGAGGACCGACGCTAGCGCCCGAGGAACAGGCCCGCCAGCAGGAAGCCCAGTCCCGCTAGCCCGAGCGCGCCCTCGCGCCGGTGCGTGGGGTCGGTGAAATGCGCGACCGCTCCGCCCGCGCAGCACAGGGCTCCCAGCCCGATCGCCCAGAGATGCATGCCGCCTCCTCGAAGTGCTAGGACGCAGGAACATGGGCCGGTGCGCCGCGCGCATGGACCTCCGGAGACGAAGCAATATCGATGCCGTGATGGCTCGGATAAAGCAGTATTGTTGGGTCGGGGTGGTACCGGTTACCGATTCGGGGATCGCGACCCCATGGATTCGCGGGCTGTCGTCTCGACGGAACGTGCATTCGCCTCCACGTCCTTTCCCCTCTGCGGGGAGAGTGGCCCCTACCCCACCCATCCGTTGACGATCCCGCGCGGGCGCGCCTAATCACCCGCATGTCCATCAACGGTTCCTCAACCTTCGACGTCGTCGTCGTCGGCGGCGGCCATGCCGGCGTCGAGGCGGCGGCCGCCGCCGCCCGCTGCGGTGCTCGCACCGCCCTCGTCACCCACGCAGCGGCGACCATCGGCGCGCTGTCCTGCAATCCGGCCATCGGCGGGCTCGGCAAGGGCCATCTCGTGCGCGAGGTCGATGCGCTCGACGGCCTGATGGGCCGGGTCGCGGACGCCGCCGGCATCCAGTTCCGTCTGCTCAACCGCCGCAAGGGCCCGGCCGTGCGCGGGCCCCGCACCCAGGCCGACCGCAAGCTCTACGCCGCCGCCATGCAGGCGGCCCTGGCCGAGACCGCCGGCCTCACGGTGATCGAGGCCGCTTGCGAGGATCTCGTCGTCGCCGACGGCCGCGTCGCGGGCGTGGTGCTCGGCGACGGGCGCACCCTCCCCTGCGGGGCCGCCGTGATCACCACCGGCACCTTCCTGCGCGGCCTGATCCATATCGGCCCGGTGCAGGTGCCGGCCGGCCGCGTCGGCGAGGCGCCGGCCGTCGGCCTCGCCAGGACCCTCGACCGGCTCGGCTTCCGGCTCGGCCGCCTGAAGACCGGCACGCCGCCGCGGCTCGACGGCACCACCATCGACTGGGCCGCCCTGGAGATGCAGGAGGCCGACGCCGAGCCGGTGCCGTTCTCGACGCTGACCGAGCGGATCACCACGCCGCAGATCCGCTGCGGCATCACCCGGACGACGCGCGCGGCGCACGACCTGATCCGAGCGAACCTCCACCGCTCGCCGATGTACTCGGGCGGCATCAGCAGCCGCGGCCCGCGCTACTGCCCGTCGATCGAGGACAAGGTGGTGCGCTTCGGCGACCGCGAGGGGCACCAGATCTTCCTCGAGCCCGAGGGCCTCGACGACCCGACCGTCTACCCGAACGGCATCTCGACGGCGCTCCCCGAGGACGTGCAGCGCGCGCTCGTCGGGCTGATCCCCGGATTGGAGCGGACCCGCATCGTGCGGCCGGGCTACGCCATCGAGTACGATTACGTCGATCCGCGCGAACTCGATGCCGGGCTGCAGACCGCGCGCCTGCCCGGCCTGTTCCTGGCCGGCCAGATCAACGGCACCACCGGCTACGAGGAGGCCGCGGCCCAGGGGCTCGTCGCCGGCCTCAACGCCGCCCGCCTCGCGGGCGGTCAGGCGGTCGCGGCCTTCGACCGGGCCGAATCCTATCTCGGCGTGATGATCGACGACCTCGTCACCCACGGGGTGAGCGAGCCCTACCGGATGTTCACCTCGCGCTCCGAGTACCGGCTCAGCCTGCGCGTGGACAACGCCGACGAGCGGCTGACTCCGCGCGGCTTGGCGCTGGGCTGCGTCGGCGCGAGGCGGGCCGCGCATTTCGCCGCCGCGCAGGCCGAACTCGCCGCCGCCCGCGCGCGACTCGACGCCCTGAGCCTCACGCCGACCGAGGCGCGGGCCCACGGGATCGCGCTCAATCAGGACGGCATCCGCCGCAGCGCCTTCCAGCTCCTCTCCTACCCGGAACTCGACTGGGCGCGGCTTGCGGGCGTTTGGCCGGAGCTTGCCGCGGTGAGCCCGCGCATCGCCGAGCGCCTGCGCACGGATGCGACCTACGCGGTCTATCTCGACCGGCAGCGGGCCGACATCGCCGCCTTCCGGCGCGACGAGGCGGTGCGGTTACCGGCCGGACTCGACTATGCGGGGATCAGCGGGCTCTCCAACGAGATGCGCTCGAAGCTCGAGGCGGTGCGCCCGGGCACGCTGGGGCAGGCCGCGCGCATCGAGGGCGTCACGCCCGCGGCGCTCACGCTCCTGGCCGCCCATGCCCGCCGGGATGGGCGCGCGGCGGTGCGTGCCTGATGGCGGCCCAGCACGACCGCGACCGTGTCCTCGCGGAGGCCGGTGTTTCACGTGAAACCGCGGCGCGCCTCGACCTCTACGTCGCGCAGCTGCGGCGCTGGCAATCGGTGAAGAACCTCGTCGGGCCGGCGACGCTCGCCGAGGTCTGGACCCGGCACGTCGCCGACGCGCTCCAGCTTCTCGCGCTAGCGCCGGATGCCCGGCGCTGGCTCGACCTCGGCTCCGGCGCCGGCATCCCCGGCCTGATCCTCGCCATCGCGGGCGGGCCCGAGATCTCCGTCGATCTCGTCGAGAGCAACGCGCGCAAATGCGCCTTCCTCACCGAGACCGCCCGGCTCACCGGCGCGCGGGCCCGCGTCCACGCCGCGCGGATCGAGGCGGTCATCCCGAATTTCCGGGGCGTGGACGTGGTCTGCGCCCGGGCCCTCGCGCCGCTGGAACAACTCCTCGACTGGACCGAGCCCCTGTTGAATTCGGGCACCACCGGCCTGTTTCCGAAGGGGCGCGAGGTCGAAGCGGAATTGACCCGGGCCGCCGCACGGTGGACAGTCGCCTACGACCTCGTTCCGAGCCGAACCGAGTCGATGGCCCGGATCGTGCGGGTCAACGATCTCGCGCCCGCGAGTCCTCGATCGAGCCCGCGAGTCCCGGACCCATCCCCATGACAAGCGACGTCCTCCCCTCCTCCGTCCAGCCGGCCGCACCCGCGCGCCCGCTGCGGATCCTCGCGCTCGCCAACCAGAAGGGCGGCGTCGGCAAGACCACGACGGCGATCAACCTAGGGACCGCGCTCGCCGCGATCGGCGAGCAGGTGCTGGTGATCGACCTCGACCCGCAGGGCAACGCCTCGACGGGGCTCGGCATCGACCGGCGCGCCCGCCGGGTCTCGACCTACGAGGTGATGGCCGGCGAGGCCACGCTCGCCCAGGCGGTGGTGCCGACCGCGGTGCCGCGCCTGTCGATCGCGGCCTCCACCATGGACCTGCTCGGCCTCGAACTGGAAATGGCCCAGAGCCCGGACCGGGCGCACCGCCTGCGCAACGTGCTGAAGGGCATGGGCGACGCGGCCGAGACGGCGGCCTTCAGCTACGTGCTGATCGACTGCCCGCCCTCGCTGAACCTCCTCACCATCAACGCGCTGGTCGCGGCCGACGCCGTGATGGTGCCGCTGCAATGCGAGTTCTTCGCCCTGGAGGGCCTGAGCCAGCTCCTGCGCACCGTCGAGCAGGTGCGCGCGGCGCTCAACCCCAAGTTGACGATCCAGGGCGTCGTGCTGACGATGTTCGACCCGCGCAACAACCTCTCCAACCAAGTCGTGGCGGATGTGCGCAGCTTCATGGGCGAGAAGGTCTACGAGACGATGATCCCGCGCAACGTGCGGATCTCGGAGGCGCCCTCGCACGGCAAGCCGGCGCTGCTCTACGACCTCAAATGCGCGGGGTCCCAGGCTTACCTGCGGCTCGCCTCAGAGGTGATCCAGCGGGAAGGCCGGGTGCCGGCGGCGGCTTAGGAGTCGGTAGCCGACGATGTGGGTGCTGGTAGCCGACGGGCGGCGCCGCGGGTTGCGTAACGGAGTGGATGGGTGGCGGTGATGGCGGAAGAGGGCGCACGGCCCCGGCTGGGGCGCGGGCTCGCGGCCCTGATCGGCGATTTCGGCGCGGCGGAACCAGCCGCGGACGGCGCGAAGTCCCCGACCCCGCAGCGCCGGGTGGCGGTCGAGTTCCTGCGTCCCAACCCGCGCAACCCCCGTCGGCGCTTCAGCGAGACCGACCTCGATGAGCTCGCCGTCTCGTTGAAGGCGCGCGGGCTGATTCAACCGATCGTCGTGCGCCCGCTCGCCGACGTGCCGGGTGCCTACGAGATCGTAGCGGGCGAGCGCCGCTGGCGCGCGGCCCAGCGCGCCGGCCTCGACGAGGTTCCGGTGGTCGTCGTCGAGATCGACGACCGGGCCTCGCTCGAATTCGCGATCCTCGAGAACGTGCAGCGCACCGATCTCAACGCGATCGAGGAGGCGGCCGGCTACGAGCGATTGATGAGCGAGTTCGCCTATAGCCAGCGCGAGCTTGCCGAGATCCTCGGCAAGAGCCGGAGCCACCTGGCGAATACGCTGCGTCTCCTCAACCTGCCGCCGACGATTCAGGATCGGGTGATCGCGGGCGAGATCACGGCGGGCCATGCCCGCGCGCTGCTCGCCGTGCGCGATCCGGAAGCGGTCGGGCGCCGCATCGTGGAGGAGGGGCTGTCGGTCCGCGAGGTCGAGGCGATCGCGGCGGCCGAGGTGCCCGAGCAGGAAGGGCCCCGTCCCGGCCGTCCCCGCGGCGCCGGCGAGCGCTCCGAGGAGGTCCGCAGCCTGGAGCGCCGCTTCGCCCGCGCGCTCGGCATCGGCGTCAGCCTGAAGGCGAAGAACCCGAACGAGGGCGAGATCCGCATCCGCTACCAGACCGCGGAGGAACTCGACGCCCTCTGCCGCCGCCTCGAGATTCCGGACGCGGATTGAGGGCGACGCCTCAGCAGGCGGCGTCGCGCGCCGCCTTGGCGCGGTAGAGCGCCCGGTCCGCGGCGGCCAGCAGGGTGTCCACGGTGTCCTCGGCCCGGCCGTGGGCGATGCCGATGCTGGCCCCGACCGCGACCGTCTCGCTGCCGAGGCCGATCGGGCCGCCGATCGCCGCCCGCAGGTCCTCCGCCAAGCGATCCGCGGCCTCCGGTGCAAGGGTTCCGGCGACGACCACGAACTCGTCGCCGCCCGGCCGCGCGGCGAAGGCCCCGCGCGCGGCCGCCAGGTCCGCCAGGCGGCGGCCGATCTCCCGCAGCACCAGATCCCCGGCCTCGTGGCCGAGCCGGTCGTTGACCGGCTTGAAGCGGTCGAGATCGATCGCCAGCGCGCAGCAGCCGGCCCCTGCCCCACCGAGGCGCACTTCGAGATGCTCACGCAGGTAGAGCCGGTTCGGCAACTCGGTGAGCGAATCGTGCCGCGCCGCATGGCGCAGGCGCTCGTTCGCCGCCTCCCGCTCGGTGATGTCGCGGTCGATGCCGCGATAGCCCCGCAGGCTGCCGTCCGGGTTCAGCAGCGGCACGCCGCTCGTTTCCAGCACGACGATCCGGCCGTCGCGGCGGACGTTGCGGTTCAGCAGATGCGAGAAGCCGCGCTTCTCCGCGACGATCGCCGCGAAGGCCGCGCCCACGCGGGCCGCCTCGTCCGGCGGCATGAAGTCGAAGGGGGTGCGCCCGAGCATCTCCTCCGGCCTGTAGCCGAGCAGCGTGAGGCAGTGGAGCGAGACGTAGGTGTAGCGGCCCGCCGCATCGACCTCCCAGATCCAGTCCGAGTTGAGATCGAGCATCTCCCGCAGGCGCTGAACTTCCCGTTTCAGCGCGGCCAGATCCGGTTCTGGCGCGGGTGCATCGGCTGGTTCGCACTGGCGCTGCCGGAAGAAGTAGGACGACATCGCGTTCGGACAGATCGGATTGGAGGAGAGATTGGACCGTGCCGGCTTAACGGAGTGTTGGCGGAGCCGCCCCGCCCGGGCTCGCTCGCGCGGATGTCAGCCGGCCCGGCGCCGCGCCGCCTCCGTGGCGATGCGCAGGAGCGCCGCGGAGGCGTGGGCGTGGGCGAGATCGGCATCCGCCCGGCGGCAGGCCAGCACCGCCTCCTGCAGGATCTGCACGGCCTGCCGGAGCGCGGCTGGGCTCCAGCGCCCGAGCTGTGTCTCGACGGCGGCCTTGCGCTTGAAGTGAAGTCCGCGCCAGGAGGCGACGAGCAGGCTCGGGCTCTTGTCGGGCCCATCCAGACGGCTCGCCAGCAGCGCGAGCGCGTGGCGGAGGGCCGAGCCCAACATCATCGAGGGATCGAGCCCCTCGTGGCGGAAGCGGCGGTACTCGCGCTCGACCTCCCCCGTGCGCCCGACGAAGGCCGCGTCGATCAGCGTGTTGAGCACGCTCGCCCCGACGTCGCTGACGACCGCCTCGACGTCGTCGAGTTCCACACTCCCCTGCCCGGCCGCGTAGAGGGCGAGCTTCTCGATCTCCGCGAGGCTGGCGCGCCGGTCGCCGCCGAGGCTCTGGGCCAGCACCTCCCGGGCCTCCCGGGCGATGCGCAGGCCGCGCTCCTGCAGGGTGCGGTCGATCAGCTCGGCGAGCGCCCGCTCGTCGTCCGGGTAGCAGGGGATGGCGAGTGCCCGCGGCGAGCGCTCGCACAAGGTGCGCAGGGGCGCGGACTTGGCGAGGTCGCCCGCCTCGACCACGATGCGGGTGTCGGCGACCTCCGCCTTCAGCACCGCCTCGACCGCGGGCGCGTAGTTGCGGCCGCCGGGCCGGACCCAGATGGTGCGCTTGTCCCCGAACAGGCCGACCGTGCCGGCCTCGTCCACAAGGCGGCCGGGATCGCCGGCCAGGGCGTCACCGTCGATCTTTACGAGCGCGAAGGGATCGTTCGGGTCGGTGACGAAGCTCTCGGCGAGGCGCTTGGCGCGCTCGACCACGAGGCCGGTATCGGGCCCGTAGACGAGGATCACGGGGATGCGGGGATCGGGCCCGCGCCGGATCAGCGCGTCGGCCTCGTGCGCCTTGACGGCCGTCACGCGCGTGCCCCGATCGCGGTGTCGCCGACCAAGGCTCGGCCGACCAAGGCGCGTCCGATCAAGGTTTGGCCGAGAGTACGGAGGCGATGCGGGTCTTGATCTGCTCGGCCAGGACCTTCGACAGGCGGATCTCGGCGTCGCGGGCGGCGCGCTGGCTGGCGAAGCGCTGGATCGAGCGGTCGTAGGTCGCGGTCGAGGTCGCCACGCCCTCGGTGATCACCTTGAGCCCGTCGAGGCTCTCCAGGCTGTAGCGCACGCTGCCCACGATCGTGCCGGCCTCGGCCCGGCCGGTCTGGGTCGAGACGATCGGCGTCTGGACCGTCTCGCTGCCCTGCATCTTCAGGCGGTAGCGCTTGGGCGCGGGCTGGCCGGAGCCGTCGAGATCGAAGATCAGCTCGCTGCGCAGGTAGTGTCCCAGGCGCTCCTGGCCCTGGGCCATGTTGATCTCGTCGACCTGGATGGCGGCGAGCAGCGCGCCCATCGGCTCGCCGGAGGCGGTCGGTCCGTAGAGCGGGCGGAAGCAGGCCGAGAGGCCGAGCGCCAGCACGCCCGCGCAGGCGAGCCGGCTCGCGACTCGAAGTCCCTGCCGAAGTCCCTGCCCTTCCCGACGAACCATGCGCCCGCGCCCCAGCCCTGTCCCGATCCGCTCTTTACGCGCGCGCACAGCGCCGCGCCATCAGCCTGAGGCACAGGCGTTACGATTTCTCTGCGGCGGGAGCGTGGTCGAGCCGACCCCGGCGCCCTGCCCTACCAGCGGTAGATCAGGCTGCCGATCACGGTGGCGGGCGCGCCGCGGTAGCAGAACCCGGCCTGGCAGTTCGTGTAGTCCCGGTCGAAGATGTTGAAGCCGTTCAGCTGGGCGCGCAAGCCCCTGTACTTCGGGTCCAGCGCCGCGAAATCGTAGGCGACGAGGGCGTCGAACAGCGTCACGGTCGGGTTGCGGACGGTGTTCTCGTCGTCGGCGAAGCTCGTGCCGGCGTAGCGCACGCCCCCGCCGATGGTGAGGCCGGAGAGCGGCGAGGAGGGCGGGAACAGGTAGGTGGCGAAGGCCTTGAAGCTGTCGCCCGGGATGCCCGAGAGGGCGTTGCCGTCGATCGGCAGGTTCGGAGCCAGCAGCGAGGTCTGGCGCACGAAGCGGAAGTCGAGATGGGTGTAGGCCAGCGTCAGGTTGGTGCCGGGCGCGAGGTTGGCGACCAGTTCCGCCTCGAAGCCCTTGGATCGCACCGCGCCGGTGGCGACCTGGTTGGCGGTGTTCGTGGGATCGGGGCGCAGGATCGAGGACTGCACGATGTCGAAGCCCGCGAAGGCCGCGGTGACGTTGGTGTTCGGCACGGCTACCTTCACGCCCGCCTCGATCTGGTCGCCGGTGGCGGCCGGGAAGGGACGACCCTGGCCGTCGACGCCGACCTGCGGCGTGAAGGTGGTGGCGTAGCTGGCATAGGGGACGAGGCCGGGCGCGAGGCGATAATTCAGGCCGACGCGCCCCGTGAAGGCCGCGTCGTCCTGCACGGTCGCGGCGCCGAGGGCGCCCGGGGCGCCGGTTCGGGTGCTCTGCGAGACGAAGTCCTGGCGGCCGGTCAGGGTCAGGACGAAGCGGTCGAACCTCGCCTGCTCCTGCAGGTAGAGGCCGACCTGATCCAGGGTCTGGAAGGAGGAAGCGGTGAGCGCCGGCTTCGGGATGACGGTGCGGTAGCGGAAGTTCGAGAAGTCGGTGACGCCCGCGAGGTCGAGATCGGGAACGGCGAAGTTGAAGCCGGAGCGGCGGGTGTAGTCGTAGCGCTGGTAATCGATGCCGCCGAGGATCGTGTGGCTGACCGGCCCGGTCACGGCGTGGCCCTCGAACTGGTTGTCGAGCGTGATCGCGTGCAGGTCATCGATGAACAGGCCGGCGTAGCGCTGCGCCGACAGGCCGGTGATACCGGTGATCTCCGTATAGGGGAAGTCGCCGTTGACGCCGTAGTAGCGGACGTTCTGACGGAAGATCAGGTCCGGCGAGAACCGGTGCTCGAAGGCGTAGCCGATCCGGTACTGCTGCGTGGTGAAGGCGTTGAAGCCCGCGTCACCCTGGTAGAGCCGTGAGACCACGAAGCCCGGGAAATTGTAGAACGCCGCCGTGCCGGGTACCTGCGTCCGCTGGAACTCGGTCAGCAACGTGAAGGTGGTGTCGGCGCCGGGCTTCCAAGTGAGGGCGGGGGCGATGTAGGCCCGGTCGTCGGTCGCGCCGGGCAGGAAGGTGTCGGACTGGCGCACGAGGCCCGTCAGCCGGTAGGCCATCGTGCCGTCCGACCCCTCGACCGGACCGCCGATGTCGAAATTGCCCTGGTAGCGGTCGTAATTGCCGCCCTGGAACCAGACCTCGCCGAACCGGGTGAAGGTCGGACGCTTCGTCGTCACGTCGACGATGCCGCCGGGCGAGCCGAGCCCGTAGAGTCCCGAGGCGGGCCCGCGCAGGATGGTCAGCGCCTCCGTACCGTAGGGCTCGACGCGCGGCACCGCGAGCCCGACGCCGGGTTGGCGCAGGCCGTCGCGGTAGATGCCGTTGTAGGTCACCTGGAAACCGCGGATGTAGAAGGCGTCGAAGCGCGGGTCGAAGCCGAACACGTCGGTGGACGTGCCCGGCGTGTAGGCCAGCGCCTCGTTGAGCGACTGAACGTTGCGGTCGTTCAGCTGCTCGCGGGTGACGACGCTCACCGATTGCGGGGTCTCGATCAGCGGCGTGTTGGTCTTGGTCGCGGTCGGGCTGACCTTGGCGGTGTAGCCGACGACGCCGCTCGGACCGCCGCCGCCGCCGCTGGTGGCAGAGCTGTCGGCACCCGGGCCGATGGGGCCGGCCGGCTCACCCCCGCCCGGTCCCGCCTCCATCTGCTGGACCGGCTGCGGCCGCGCCCGGGCGCGGGGCTCCGTGGCGCGCGCCTTCGGCTTCGCGGCCTCCACCGAGATCTGGCTGAGCTCGACGCTCTGCTGAGCCGCCGCCGGCCCCGCAACGAGCAGCGAGGCGAGGGCTGCGAGACGGGCGGGCTGGGTCATGAAACCTCGGTCCGGTGCGATCAGGGTCGCCCGAGGTTTAGCGGTCAAGCTGACGTGTTCAAGCCGAAAACGTGATTGAAATCACACACTTGGAACAGTTAAAAACTATCCCGTCCGTGTCAGAACTGCAGGGCCGGCGCGGTGAGCACCGCGTTCTCGCGGGCGCAGGTCGCCTCCACCGGGGGCGGTCCGTTGCCCTCGACGACCTTGGCGAGTTCGATCCGGGCCTTGTCCATGTCGGCCCGGAACTCCGCGTTCCCCATCAGGGCGGCGACGATCGCCGAGCCGTTGGTGCGGCCTGCCGCGACGTCGGTGAGCCAGTGCACGCCGCAGACGATCCGGCTCTCGCCGTACACGCGCCCGCGCGCCAGGATCGCACCGGACTTCGCGGGGATCAGGCTCGCCATCATCAGGGCGTAGGCCCAACCCTGCGTGGCATGGCCGGACGGGTAGCTGAAGCTGTCGGCAAGCTGCTGGGTCCGCTGCACGCAGATCGGCGCGTCGTTGCCCACGAACGGCCGCAGGCGGCGGTAGTGCAGCTTCGGCGCCTTGGTGCCGCGGGCGATATCGAGCCGGGCACGCTCGAACAGGTTGACCACGGCGGGCACGCGCGCCGCGTCGATCCTCGTGCCGAGCACGCAGGCGTAGGTGTCGAGGATCGCCGAGGCGCCCTCCGCCACGTCGTTGGCGGCCAGATCCCAGCGCGCGCTGCCCTTGAGGGCGCGCGTGGTGTTGAAGGCTGCCCGGTCGGCATTCTCGAGGGGCGAGTGGCTCGCGGGCGGCGGCGACAGGATCTTCACCGTGTCGGGGGCCTCCTCCTCGCTGAGATAGGGTCTCGCGGCGGGCCTGCCGGGCTTCAGCGTGTCGGCACCGACTGAGGGGGCGGATTGCGGACCAGGCGCGGCGCTCTCGGGCGGTGCGGCGGGCTTCGGCGGCTCGGCGCCGGCCGGCGCGGGCGTCAGCAGCGCGACCGTCGAGAGTGCAAGGGCCAGAAGCGCCGGCATGGCGCGGGCTGAAGAGGAGCGGAGCATCGGATTTTGCAGCGTCACAATCCTTTGATTCTTGGAATCATACGAGGCGATTCACGACGCGCCTATGGCACTCGGCACGGCCCGGGCCGCAACGGCCGCATTCATGATACATAAATGCCCCGTTCTCGCGTCCCGGGTCGGCTCGCGGACCGGTCAGACCGCTGCGCGGATCGCTGCGGCGACGGAAGCCGGATGCTCCTCGTGCGCGCTCAGGGCGCCGGGGACCACGACAGTGTGCACGCGCCCGCTCGCAGCCAGCGCGTCCATCTCGGCGCCCGAGCGGGGAGGGGCACGCTCCGGCCGCAGCACCTGCACGGGCGGCAGCCCTAACCCGAACAGGGCCAGGAACGCCTCGCGGCTGGCGACCGGATCGAGGCCGCCGGTGACGAAGGCGGCCGTGCCGAAGCGCCCGTTGCGCTGGCGCGTCACCGCATGCTTCGCGCGTATCAGGGCCGGCGTGACGCGCTCGGGATCGGCGTAGACGTGGGCCCGCATCATCCGGGCGATGATCGGCGGGCTGACGTTGAGGCGGTAGAGGGCGTCACCGAGGAGCGGCGTCTCGATGGCGCGCCGGATCCGGCCGTGGAGCGATCGGCGCCCGGGCATGGCGGTGGGCAGGGGTCCGCGCCAAGTGGGCGCCACGAGCACGAGCCGCCCGAAGAGCCCGGGATGGCGCGCGGCGGCGGCCACGAGGTAGCCCGCCGCGTGGCCGGCCGCGATCCCGAGGGCGTAGGGGCCGGGCAGGGCGGCGACGAGTGCGTCGAGAAAGGCGTGCAGCGTCGCCGGATCCAGGGGCAGGCGCTGGCGCGGGCGCTCACCGAAGCCCGGCCAGTCCGGTACGAGGCAGCGGTACTCGTCCGCCAGCGCCTCGGCGAGCCCGTGCATCTCGGCCCGCGCCGAGATGGTGGAGAGGGCCGGCAGCAACAGGGCCGCCGGTCCCTGCCCCCGCACATCGACCGGGGTGGGGCAGGGGCGTCCCGCGACCGTGAGGTCGAGGTGGCGGGTCTCCGGCCGCACGGGGCTCAGTCGCGCAGGAGCTCGTTGATGCTGGTCTTGGCGCGCGTCTGCGCATCGACCCGCTTCACGATCACCGCGCAGTAGAGCGAGGGGCCGGGCGAGCCGTCGGGCAGCGCCTTGCCGGGGAGCGCACCCGGCACCACCACCGAGTAGGCCGGCACGCGCCCGCGGAAGACCTCGCCGGTCTCGCGGTCGATGATCTTCGTGGAGGCGCCGATGAACACGCCCATGGAGAGCACGGCGCCGCGCTCGACCACCACGCCCTCGACCACCTCGGAGCGGGCACCGATGAAGCAATCGTCCTCGATCACCACCGGGCCGGCCTGGAGCGGCTCCAGCACGCCGCCGATGCCGACGCCGCCGGACAGGTGCACGTTCTTGCCGATCTGGGCGCAGGAGCCGACCGTCGCCCAGGTATCGACCATCGTGCCGGTGCCGACATGCGCGCCGAGATTGACGAAGGACGGCATCAGGATGACGCCCGGCGCGATGTAGGCCGAGCGGCGCACCACGGCGCCCGGCACCACGCGAAAGCCGGCATCGCGAAAGCGGTTCTCGCCCCAGCCCTCGAACTTCGAGGGCACCTTGTCCCAGGCCGGCGCGCCGGCGGCGCCGGCCGGCACCGCCACCATCTCGTTGAGGCGGAAGGAGAGCAGCACCGCCTTCTTGAGCCACTGGTTGACCTGCCAGCCCGCTTCCGCCTTCTCGGCGACCCGGGCCTTGCCGGCGTCGAGCAGGTTCAGGGCCTCGTCCACCGCCTCGCGCACGGGGCCGCGGGTGCCGGTGTCGATGGAGGCGCGCTCCTCCCAGGCGTTCTCGATGGTGCGGGCGAGATCGGCGTGGGCTTCCGTGCGGGCTTGGGCCTCGGACATGGTTCTTCCGGTCGGTGCTTCGGGTGGAATCGGGCCCGTGCTTACAGAGCCGGCCCAGGCCTGTCACCCTTCGGGCGGGCAGGGGAGGGGGTTCAGACGGCCGCCAGCAGGCCGCGTACCCGCTCCAGCCCCTGCGCGAGCCCGGCCAGATCCTCGGCCAGGGTGTCGTGGATGGCGGCGGCCGCGTCCGGAAACTCCTCCAGCACGCGCCGCATCAGGGCCGGGGTGATGCGCAGCACGGATGTCGGCTCGGCCGCGCGCGCCTCGCCCGGACGCTCGCCGCGCACGAACAGGGCCATCTGCCCGATCAGGGCGGCGCGGCCCGCGGCGACCGGCTCGGCGGCGGCCGTCGGCGGCGCCAGCAGGATGCGGCCGGAGACCACGACGAAGCCGCTGTCGGCCGGCTCGCCGCGCCGGAACAGGACCTCCTCGGCCGCGAGGTCGCGCCGCTCGGCCGCGAAGGAGAGAAGCCGCAGCGCGTCGCGCCCGAAGCAGCGGAACAGCGGTGCGGCGGCGAGAACCGCGATGTCGTCGTCGATCGCCAACGTCCCGATCCTCGGCCGTTCAGACGCGGACCGTTCTAGCCGAACCGGATCCGGCGCGCACGACGGGCGGGCGCGAAAAGACCGGGACGCCGGTCAGGGCAGCAACTTGTAGCCGCCGGCCTCGGTCACGAGGATGGCGGCGGTGGCCGGGTTCGGCTCGATCTTCTGGCGCAGCCGGTAGATGTGGGTCTCGAGCGTGTGGGTGGTGACGTGGGCGTTGTAGCCCCACACCTCGGCGAGCAGCGTGTCGCGTCCCACGACCTCGCGGCCGGCCCGGTAGAGGAAGCGCAGGATCGCGGTCTCCTTCTCGGTGAGCTTCAGCTTCGAGCCGCGCTCGCCGACCAGCAGCTTGGCGCCCGGCCGAAAGGTGTAGGGACCGATCTGGAAGACCGCGTCCTCCGAGGCCTCGTGGCTGCGCAGGTGCGCCCGGATGCGGGCGAGCAGGATGCCGAACTTGAAGGGCTTCGTGACGTAGTCGTTGGCGCCGGCCTCCAGGCCCTCGACCGTGTCCTCCTCCGAATCCTGGCCCGTCAGCATCACGACCGGGCCGCGATAGCCGTTGCGGCGCATCCGGCGCACCGCCTCGCGCCCGTCCATGTCGGGCAGACCGACATCCATGACCGCGAGATCGATCCGGTGCTCGGCGACCGCCTCGACCGCCGCGGCGGCGCTCGCTACGGCGACGACCGTGAACTCCTCGTAGGCATCGAACTGCTCGGTCAGAGTCTCCCGCAGGATCGCGTCGTCGTCGCAGATCAGGAGGCGGTAGGCGTTCATCCGTCCAACTCTCAAAGGCCCGCGCGGTCAGAGCCGGGCCATGGAGTCGCGCGCACGGCCCCCGGAGCGGGAGACCGGGCTCGCCGCTGCGAACCCCCTGGCTCCGGATCCGCAGGTCCGGGCATATGCACGAGAATAAGGCGCGATTCGCCGTTGTGAATTGGCTTGTGCACAATTCTTCATACTGTGTGCTCGCGCTTGCCTCAAGAGCCGCCCGTACCTGTTTCGAGACGAGGTCGTGTCGATGAAATCAACCCGCCTCCCGCTCACGCGGACCGTGCCGACGACGCTGCGGACGCTGCGCGTGCGGGCCGGGGCCGGGGACCGCAGACGCGGGCAGATCCTAGTGCCGGGCTGCCCGATCCCCTGCGCGCTCGGCGCCGCCGGGATCGTGCGCGCCAAGCGGGAAGGGGATGGCGGCTCGCCGCGCGGCAGCTTCCGCCTGCTCGGCGGCGCCTACCGGCACGACCGGCTGGGAAAGCGCCCGGTGACGGCCCTGCCGCTGCGCCGGACCGGCCCGCGGGACGGCTGGTGCGACGACCCCCGCGACCGGCGCTACAACCGGCCCGTCCGCCTGCCCGTGCCGGGGGTGAGCCACGAGCGGATGTGGCGCGAGGACGGGCTCTACGACGTGGTGATCGACCTCGACTACAACCGCGGGCCGATCCGCCCCCGCCGGGGCTCCGCGATCTTCCTGCACGTCGCCCGGCCGGGCTTCCGCCCGACGGAGGGGTGCGTCGCCCTGCGGCTGCCGGACCTGCTCCGGCTGCTGCGGCGGGTCGGGCCGAGGACGCGGCTGCGGATCCTCTGAGCCGATCCCGCGAGGGACTCCATGCCGGCACATCAACGGCGCCATGCCCCCCGGGATCCGGCCGCCGGGTAGACGCGCGGGCCGTGCCTGTGGCCTAACCCGCAGGCGAATCCGGCGCCGCCCGCTGCGCCGTCGGGGTTGAGGAGAATCCAGGGCATGCCCCCTGCCGAAGCGTCCGGGCCGGTGCGCGCCCGCGCCGAGACCGTGAGGAAGGCCGGCGGTGCGCCGCTGATCCCGAGTCCCTGCCACTGCCTCGCCGTCCGGCAGGCGGCGCGGCACATGACGCAGTTCTACGACCGCTTCCTCGCCGTCTCGGGCCTGCGGACGACGCAGTTCTCCGTGCTGGCGGTGCTCGACCGGACCGGAGCGCTCGCGGTGAACGAACTCGCGGTGCATCTCGTGATGGACCGCACCGCAACCGGCCGGACCCTGCGCCCGCTCGCCCGCGACGGCCTCGTCGAGATCGGGCCGGGCCGCGACGGCCGCACCCGCTCGCTCAGCCTCACGCCGGCGGGCCGCGCCAAGCTGGAGGCGACCCGCGCCCTCTGGCGCCGGGCCCAGGCCGCCTTCGAGGCGCAGTACGGTGCGGAGGAGGCCGACACCCTGCGCCTCTCGCTCGCCCGGGTGGTCGGGCGGGCCTGATCGGCCTCGTCAGCCCCGGCGGGCGCGGGCGCCGAAGATCGCGGTGCCGACCCGGACATGGGTCGCGCCGAGTTGGATCGCCGCCGGGTAGTCGGCGCTCATGCCCATCGAGAGGATCGGCAGGTTGTGGCGCTCCGCGATCCGCGCCAGCAGGGCGAAGTGGGCGGACGGCGGATCCTCAAGGGGCGGCACGCACATCAGCCCCTGGATCGCGAGCCCGTGCGTGTCGCGGCACTCGGCCAGGAGCACGTCGACTTCGTCCGGCGCGATCCCGCCCTTCTGGGGCTCCGCGCCGGTGTTCACCTGGATCAGCAGCTTCGGCGCCCGTCCGGTGCGGGCGATCTCCTTGGCGAGCGCCGCGGCGAGCGAGAGCCGGTCGAGCGCGTGGATCACGTCGAACAGCTCGACCGCCTCGCGAGCCTTGTTCGACTGGAGCGGGCCGACGAGGTGCAGCTCGACATCCGGGTAGCGCGCCTTCAGATCCGGCCACTTGGCGCGCGATTCCTGCACGTAGTTCTCGCCGAAGACCCGCTGCCCGGCCTCGAGCGCCGACAGGATTCCCTCGGCCGGCACCGTCTTCGAGACCGCGATCAGCCGGACGCCCGCGGGGTCCCGCCCGCAATCCTCGGCCGCCTGCGCGATCCCGGCCCGCACCTCGGCCAAGCCTGCCGCGACGTCGGCCTCGCCGACGGG